>JBQCEA010000663.1:0-3582 GCA_051960695.1 Mucilaginibacter sp.
ACTTATACCGAAGCCCCAACAGGTGGTACCATGATGCTATCCGGTATCATGCTTAAGATGGGTATCTACGGGGTTATCCGCTGGTTGATACCGATTGCACCGCTTGGCGTAGCTAAGTTTGGTGGGATGGCCTTGTTCTTGTCGGTTATTGGTATCGTATATGCTTCGTTGATCGCCTTCAGGCAAAAAGACGGAAAGCGGTTGGTTGCCTACTCTTCAATAGCACACGTAGGCCTTATTGCTGCTGCACTGTTTACTTTCAGCCGCTCTTCGGATGGTAACTTTATCTGGACATCACAGGCATTGCAGGGCGCTATGATCCAAATGTTGAACCACGGTATCAACGTAGTCGGTATGTTCTTTATCTGGGATATTATTGCTACCCGTTTAAATACCCGCGACATAAGCCAGATGGGCGGCATTGCCAAAGTTGCGCCTAAGTTTGCTATCGCATTCCTGATCATTACATTGGGAACGGTTGCCTTGCCGCTGACCAACGGTTTCGTGGGTGAGTTCTTATTGTTAAACGGTGTATTCCAGTACAATATTTGGGTTGCTGCTTTAGCAGGCTTAACCATGATATTTGGTGCAGTATATATGCTGCGCATGTATAAGAGCGTAATGCAAGGGCAACTTAACGATTTAACATCGACTTTTACTGATATCAGCGGTTCAGAGAAAATTGTTCTGGCTGTAATCTGTATTTTAATAATTGCTATAGGTATATATCCGCAGCCAATATTGCATATATCGGATGCGGCGGTACAAAAGCTGGTTACCGATGTATTTAATAAGTTTTCACCGGTGAATGTACCAGCATCATTACCACATACTAATATTCCAACACATTAAGTAATCATGAATACCTTAATACTATTATCTGTTTTACCCATACTGCTTTTGTATTTAGGTTTATTTAAAGCAAAAAATGCTTTATTGCCGGTTACAGTAGTTGGTTTGCTTGCAGCTTTGGGTTTGGCCATTGCCGCCTGGACATCCCACGATACAGCTTTGCCTATCTATCATGGAATGATGCGCTTCGATAATTTCTCAGTAGCATTTTCTTCCGTTACTATTTTATCTACCATTCTCATTCTGCTGCTTTCAAAAGAATATTTTGAGAGAATAAGCGTACACGTTGCCGAATATTATGCCATTATCCTGTTCTCGTTAGCGGGCATCATCGTAATGGTTTCGTATTATAATTTGACAATGCTTTTTGTAGGTATCGAGATCATGTCGGTTAGCCTCTACATCCTGGCAGGTATTAAGAAAAATGATTTTGCGTCAAACGAAGCTGCACTGAAATACTTCCTGATGGGGGCATTTTCAACCGGCTTCCTGTTGTTCGGTATAGCGCTGATCTATGGCGCGTCCGGCTCATTTAACCTGGAAGCCATCCACAGCTGGGTAATTGCACATCCGCATATCGATCCGTTGTTTTATACGGGCATAATACTTATCATCGTGGGCCTCTGCTTCAAAGTGGGTGCTGCTCCGTTCCATTTCTGGACTCCTGACGTATACGAAGGCTCGCCAACCATTATTACAGCTTACATGTCAACAGTGGCTAAAACCGCTGCCTTTGCTGCCTTTTTACGCCTGTTCTCTATAAGCTTTGCACCGCTGTCAGATTTCTGGGTACCTGCATTGCTTATCATCACCATAGTTACTTTGTTCATTGGCAATATTACTGCATTATACCAGCAAAGTTTTAAACGCATGCTGGCGTTCTCCAGTATTTCTCATGCCGGCTATCTGCTGTTCGCTATCGTGGCTATAGGTGCAAGTTCGGCCAATTCGGTATTCATTTATGCAACGGCCTATTCAATAGCATCTATCATTGCTTTCGGTGCGCTAATATTGGTTCAGCAGGAATCAGGTTCCGATAATTTTGATGCGTTCAATGGCCTCGCACGTAAAAATCCTTTCCTGGCTGTTGTGCTTACCGTTTCGATGCTATCATTGGCAGGTATACCGCTTACAGCTGGCTTTGTGGGTAAGTTTTTTGTGTTCTCGGGTGCATTATCGCAATATCATACAACCATGGTTATCCTTGCTGTAATCAATGCGATCATCAGCGTTTTCTATTATTTCAGGGTTATCATTGCGATGTATTTCCGCACCACTGAGCGCGAACAAGTGCCGGTGCCTGCGTATTTTAACTTTGTGCTTGGCCTGTCGGCGCTGATAACGATCCTGATAGGTGTTTATCCTGGTTTTATAGCCAACCTCATTTAATCCGTAACCTCGCTGCTGATTAATTCATTTTATATTAGTAGTTTTACGGTGATAGTGAATGGAACAATTCTGGGATCATCTTCAAAACTTAACAGACGCACACTCCATTATCAGTAAAGGGGGATTCGCTTTACTGCTCGTTGTTATATTTGCTGAAACAGGATTGTTTTTTGGGTTCTTTCTTCCCGGCGATTACCTGCTGGTATTGGCAGGTATCCTTTGCGCCGCAGGCATGCTTGATGTAAATATTTGGGTGCTTATTGCTTCCTTAATTGGGGCCGGGGTTTTAGGTAATTACACGGGTTACTGGTTCGGCTACCGTACTGGCCCGGTATTATTTAAAAGAAATGAATCATTATTCTTTAAAAAGCGTTATGTAACCATGGCCGAGCAATTTTATGCTAAGTATGGGGGTATGGCGTTGGTTTTAGGCAGATTTTTCCCCATAATTAGAACTTTTGCCCCTATCTTTGCAGGCGTAGTTAAGCTGGACGTTAAAAAGTTTAGCTTATACAATTTTATAGGCAGCGCAATCTGGGTAGCGACGTTAACGTCGATTGGGTTTTTTCTGGGACGCAAATATCCGGAAGAGATCAAATTCTACCTTAAGTATGTTGTTTTAGGATTAATAATAATTACATCACTACCGTTTGTGTTTGCTTATATAAAAAGAAAAGTGATAAAGACGCAAACCGAAACTGAAAACAAATAAGAATGAGTACACAACACCCTTGGCACCAATTATCACCCGGAGACGATAAACCCGAAGTAGTACATGCAGTAATTGAAATTCCAAAAGGCTCAAAAGCCAAATATGAAATTGATAAAGAGTCGGGACTGCTAAAGCTTGACCGCGTATTATTTTCGTCGGTAATGTATCCGGCAAATTATGGCTTTATACCTCAGACTTATTGCGATGATCATGATCCGCTGGATATACTGGTTCTATGCTCTGTAGATGTATTCCCGATGTCGATCATAGAGGCTAAAGTGATTGGCGTAATGCACATGGTGGATAATGGCGAGCAGGATGATAAGATCATAGCAGTTGCAAAAAATGATATGTCGGTAAATTATATTAATGACCTGAACGAATTACCGCCACATACTATGAAAGAGATCGTGCGCTTTTTCCAGGATTAT
The DNA here is from genome assembly GCA_051960695.1 of Mucilaginibacter sp. GTDB lineage: Bacteria > Bacteroidota > Bacteroidia > Sphingobacteriales > Sphingobacteriaceae > Mucilaginibacter. Next base: position 3,385 of record JBQCEA010000663.1, read on the forward strand.
AAAAAACTTGAAGGCAAGAATGTAACCATTGAACACTTGCTTGGAGTGCGTTATGCGCACAAAGTGATTGAGGAGAGCCTGGAACTTTATAAAACCACCTTTCCCTCGTACCAATAACTGATTAATGGACCCGGCCGGAACAACTGTCAATTACTTTTACCTTTTCCTTACAGGCGTGCTGGTGCTGCTGAACGGCTT
>JBQCEA010000664.1:0-4382 GCA_051960695.1 Mucilaginibacter sp.
CATCACAAAAACTTGGTTCAACTGGTTATTGATTTTGATAAGCTTGATGAATATGCTAATGCCATAAATGGGCATGCATTATTTTGTTGTTTAGGTTCTACAAGAAAGAAAACACCGGACTTGTCCATATACCGTAAGATAGACTATGGGTATCCATTGAAGCTGGCAGAGATAGCAAAGCAAAATGGCATGAGGCATTACCATTTGGTGTCATCATTAGGGGCGAATGCTAAGTCATTAAATTTTTATACCAAAATAAAAGGTGAAGTTGAAGACGCAATAAAACAAACAGGCATCAAATGCATACATATTTATGAGCCTGCCATCCTGACCGGTGACAGGAAAGAGTCGCGGCCAATGGACAGATTTATAATTGCAGCGATGAACATCATCGACCCGCTATTAGTAGGCAGGTTGAAGAAATATCGAAACATTCCGGCTCAAACTGTTGCCATGGCAATGTATAAACAATCATTAAAAACCGAAGAGGGCATATTTGTGCGCCCTTCTGATAAAATAAAACTATTAGCGTGAGTACGTATCTATCTGCTGAAAATATCGGTCATTCATTTCATGATCATTGGCTGTTCCGTAACCAAACCCTTGGCATCAACCGGGGTCAGCGGGTGGCTTTGGTGGGCATCAATGGCGCCGGAAAATCTACCCTGCTTAAATTACTGGCAGGCAAATTCCAGCCAACTGAAGGAAAAGTGGTCCAGGCACGCGACCTGCGAATGGGTTATCTTGAACAAGATCCATCATTTGACAAGGCTGTCACAATCAGCGATTATATTTTCCATTCGGATAACAAACAACAGCAGCTCATCAGGCAATATGAAGAGTTGTTGGAAAATGAACCTGGGAATACCAAAGCCATTGATAAGATAACCGAAGAGATCAGTGATCTCAATGCATGGGAATATGAATATAAGATCAAAACAATCCTGGGCCGATTGGATATCCACCTTCTGCATCAAAGCATTAGTACGCTTTCAGGTGGTCAAAAGAAACGACTGGCATTGGCCAAGTTACTTATTGAAGAGCCTGATGTTTATCTGCTGGATGAGCCAACCAACCATTTGGACATTGATACCATTGAATGGTTGGAAAAATTATTGACCGAAGGTGCAAAAACCATCCTGATGGTAACTCATGACCGTTATTTTCTGGATAATGTTTGTAACCAGGTAATAGAAATAGACAATGGCAAGATCTTTCCCTACCAGGGCAACTATGGCTATTATTTAGAGAAGAAAGCTGAACGCGAAAGTGCTATGGAAGCTCAATTCCAAAAAAACTCTAATTTATTGAGAAAAGAATTGGAATGGATGCGCAGACAGCCACAAGCCCGGGGCACTAAGTCGAAAGCCCGTATAGATGCTTATTATGATCTGGAAGAAAAAACTAAAAATGCTGGTCCGAAAGCAAAGGTTGAGTTAAGCGTTAAAACAGCACGACAGGGCAATAAAATATTAGAGCTGGAGCATCTTTATAAAGGATTTAATGAGCATCAGCTCATCAATGATTTCAGCTATGTGTTTAAAAAAGGCGACCGAATTGGCCTCGCCGGTAAAAATGGAAGCGGCAAATCCACCTTGCTTAACCTGATCACAGGTACTATTGCGCCAGATAAAGGGGAAGTAGAAAAAGGTGAAACCACGGTGATGGGTTATTTCCATCAATCGGGAATGATATTTAAGGATGATGAACGGGTGCTTGATGTAGTAAAAAACATCGCTGATTATATCACTATGGCCGATGGTAAAACTATTACTGCTTCGGCATTGCTTACCTTGTTTCTTTTCCCGCCGAAAAAACAATATGGTTTTATAGCTAATCTGAGCGGTGGTGAAAAAAAACGACTACAGTTACTACAGATATTGATGAAGAATCCGAATTTTCTGATACTGGATGAGCCGACAAATGACCTGGATATTGACACACTTAACGTACTGGAAGAGTTTTTAACGATCTATACCGGTGTTTTAATGCTGGTATCACACGACCGTTATTTACTGGATAAACTCACCGATCAGTTGTTTATCATGGAGGGTAGCGGTACCATTAGAATATTCAACGGCAATTATTCGTCTTATCGTTACGAGGCTGAACAGGAAAAAAAACAAGCCAAAAACGTTCAGCCAGGTATAAAAACGGAAGTTAAGCCCCAACCTAAAAAGAACAAGCTAAGTTTTAAGGACCAAAAGGAATTGGAAACTCTGGATAGTGAGATCCCAAAAGTGGAAAGCCAAATAAAAGAATTGACTAAACAATTGAACTCGGGATCAGTAGATCATGAACAATTAAGTGTTTTAGCGAAACAAATACAGACTCTAACCAACGAACTGGACGAGAAAAGTATGCGCTGGATGGAATTAACTGAACTAAGCGAATCATGAAGATATCAGATATTATAGCTTCAACAGGCGTTGTTATCTTATTGATCGCATTTTTGCTCAATCTTTATAAAAAGCTGGATGCTAACAGCAGACCTTACGCTTTAATGAATTTTATTGGTGCGGGGCTGTGTTGCTATGCCTCATGGCTCATCCGCTTCTACCCTTTTGTAATACTGGAAAGCATTTGGGCTTTTGTTGCATTAATATCATTATTAAAAGTTCCACGTGGAACATCACAAGATTGAAGTAACTTTGTACGTTCCACGTGGAACATGGAGGAGAAATGTTTAAGAAATATGATGTAATAGTTGTTGGTGCCGGACATGCCGGATGTGAAGCAGCAGCGGCCGCTGCAAATCTTGGCTCGTCTGTATTGCTAATAACCATGAATATGGGAACTATCGCTCAAATGAGCTGTAATCCGGCTATGGGTGGCGTGGCTAAAGGGCAAATTGTGCGTGAAATTGACGCTATGGGTGGTTACTCAGGCATTATAGCTGACAAAACAACTATACAATTTCGTATGCTAAACCTATCTAAAGGTCCGGCTATGTGGAGCCCGCGTTCGCAAAACGACCGAATGCGCTTTGCTGAGGAATGGCGGTTAGCATTGGAAAGAACTCCGAATGTTGACTTCTGGCAAGATACCGTTAATGGATTGGTTGTAAAAAACAATACAATAAAAGGCGTAAAAACGTCGCTGGGCATCGAAATAGAATGTGATGCGGTTGTTCTTACCAATGGCACTTTCTTAAACGGTGTTATCCATATCGGCGAAAAACGCTTTGGCGGAGGCCGAACCGGAGAGAAAGCTGCAACGGGTTTAACAGAACAATTGGTAGAGTTGGGCTTTGAAGCAGGGCGCATGAAAACTGGAACCCCTCCCCGTGTTGACGGCCGTAGCCTAAATTATAGCGTTATGGAAGAACAATGGGGCGACGAAAATCGCGGCCGTTTCTCTTTCACGGATGTTGAGTTACCGAAGGACCAACGCTGTTGCTGGATCACTTATACCAACAACAAAGTACACGAAACCCTAAAAGAGGGTTTTGAAAAATCCCCGATGTTCACCGGTCGTATTAAAGGACTTGGCCCGAGATATTGCCCATCCATAGAAGATAAGATCAATCGCTTTGCCGAACGTGAACGTCACCAGATCTTCGTTGAACCAGAAGGTTGGAACACTGTAGAAATATATGTGAACGGTTTCTCTACCTCTCTCCCTGAAGATGTACAATACCGTGCACTGACGCAAATTCCAGGATTTGAAAATGCCAAAATGTTCAGGCCGGGTTATGCCATAGAATATGATTACTTCCCGCCTACTCAACTTGGGCTTACTTTAGAAACCAAACTGATCAGTAATTTATTTTTTGCCGGACAGATCAATGGAACCACCGGGTATGAAGAAGCGGCTTCTCAAGGGTTCATTGCTGGGATCAACGCGCACCAAAAAGTTAATAACAAACATGAGTTGATCATGAAAAGATCAGAGTCATACATTGGAGTTTTAATTGATGACCTGGTTACTAAGGGTACCGAAGAGCCTTACCGTATGTTCACTTCACGGGCAGAGCATCGCTTACTACTTCGCCAGGATAACGCTGATATCCGCCTTACACCTATTGGTTACGAATTGGGACTGATCAGTGACGACCGGATGAATAAGGTAAATCAAAAAGTTGCTGACTCTGACAAGATAGTTGCCTTCACAAAAAATGTATCCATAGAAGCGTCGGGCGTTAACGCGCTGCTTGAAGAATTGGGAACAGCAGCTTTAACGCAAAATGTAAAAATGTTCAACCTGGTAAGCCGACCGCAAGTATCATTGAATGACCTTCGCAAAGCTGATGAGCCTCTTGATGAATTATTAAGTAACTACGATAAAAAAACTGTTGAGCAAGCTGAAATAAAAATTAAATATGAGAGTTATTTTGAGAAGGAACTGGACATTGTAGAAAAGATGCGAAAGATGGAAGACAA
>JBQCEA010000665.1:0-2087 GCA_051960695.1 Mucilaginibacter sp.
AAAAGGCACATGAAAAGGGTAATCATCGAGCGTATCAGTTTCCATTGAAGGGGCAGAATGGAATATAAGTTTCCCTGCCGGAAACAAAATGCTTTGAAGGTAAACCGGGTCGGATATCGACATTGTGGCATTAGCAGCGATATAAGTAGTTGCAGAAGTATCGGCACTTTTAAGTCCCAAAAAAAGATTCGATATGTTCGGAGGAATGGTTGCACTCGAGGCCTGCCATACGCTGCTATACGTTGAACTATAGGAAAATTGGTGGCCGTCACGAAAATAGTTATAGAGGATCTTTTTACCACTCGGCAAATCAATTTCAGTGATATGCCAGGCAATCGGAACAACCCCATCGTTATTATTGTTGGCCTCTCCCGTCATTCGGCTGAAGTCAATGCTGGTATTGGGGCCACCGGACACCGCCTTTCCAAAAATATATTTCGTACCATCACCTGTTGTTAAGATAAATTGCGTAAACGTGTTTTTCATTACAACCTGAGTATCTACCTTGGGGAAACTACCATAATCAGTGGTATCAGGATTATAATGGAAGGCGCATAAAGTATCCGTCCCTATAGTTTCTTTTACCGTTATTGTTTCTCCGCCGGCCGCCCTGACCTTCCAATTCCCATCTTCGCCCATGAAAAAAGCGCCGCTGATCCCGTTGATACTAAAGTCAAATTCGTCCGGTTGACTATCGCTGATCACTCCTCCGAAATTACTACCTGTATACATATTAAGCGTACTCAGGCTATCCCAGAGTACGCTTTGCAAAGGCGCACGGTTTATAGGATAGTACCAACCTAAGTAATGAGTAGACGCCCCGGAAACCACGATGCCGTTTATGTGATCGTCTTCACATTCATCAGGAATTCCATTCATTTTGCGGGTAATTACGCCGTTAGCCACTAAGTTCCAGCCGGTTCCGACCCATCCTGAATGCACATTCGGTTGTACGCCTCTCGCATAGTAAGATAAGTAAACCGGGATATGCAAGTTATCGACTTTAATATCATACATTGGCACTTTGATATCCGGGATGCCAGTAAATTCGCCCACAGGTACTTTACTGTATTGCGTGAAAGAGGCGGCGTTTGGTGGTGTAGTTACTGGGTATTGCAGGCTGTTTTGGGCTTTTACTACAACGGAGAAAATAAGCAGCATGAAAACTGCGGGATATAATTTAAACATGAGAGCTTAGATGTGATAAATAATTCAGGTGTATTTTGCAGAAGGTAATATCTAATACAAGCAGCTTTTTCGATTTAAATTGCGCCGATTATTCTTGTATGTAGGATTAAAGGATAGGGTTTCCATTGGTGTTTAATAAGTTAAGGAAATAGGTATTGGTTTTGGTGATAATTGTTTATCTAAGTGAAGTAAAAAAGTAATGATATGGAAACGGTAAATTGTAATATTTGCGTTACAGATAACTAAGATGCTCATTTTAAAAAACTTAATTGAAAAATTAATAAGTATAAGTATCCGCCGTTAGTAATAAGCCGCCGCTTTGTCGTTACTATGGATGTCTTATGGCAAAAGAAACACAATACAAACAAGGATATCAAAATATGACAACCTTAATGGGAAAGCGAAGCTAGCGAAAACATTTCAACGATAGCCTATGGACAGTCTACTTAGACTATACTTCATAAATTCTAATAATTTTCCCTGTATATATCGAAATAAATTGGCTAGGCATTATCAGTTACCTAATAATGCAGATTTAACTCTCAAATCAAGTATAATAAGCATCATTTGAATAAGATCATTTAATTGTATCATAGCGGAAAGTCTACGTTTTTCTTATTTTTTGTATTTTAGTCGACCTGCTTGCCACATGTCTGCAAAAGTAATTTTCGCCAAACCTGATCATTTCGATGCCATTTATACCATTTGGGGGCTTAACCGTGCCACCTTGGGCTTGATGCCCAAAGATGCTTTTAAGGATTCAATCAGTAAGAAATGGCTTCTGATTGCTACAATAGATAACCATATAGTTGGATACTTACAGTTTCGATATACAGCCCGAAATCAAACACTTTCAATTGTTCATCTTTGTATTGATAAAGCTTCGCGTGGACAAGGGT
>JBQCEA010000666.1:0-11594 GCA_051960695.1 Mucilaginibacter sp.
CCCCCGCTAATGAAGCTTGTACGGTAAAAATATCATAAAGATACATTAGAACCGGATCTTTTTCTGTTCTGCCCAATGGGAAGGCGGGTTCCGGTGCTGTAGGGGTTAAAATAAAATCGAATTCTTCGAGTAATTCGGCCGTTTTTTCCCGGATCAAACGGCGAACTTTTTGTGCCTTTGCATAGTACGCGTCGTAATATCCGGCACTCAGAACAAAAGTACCCAGCATAATCCGGCGTTTCACCTCTTTACCAAACCCCTCGGAACGTGAACGCTTATAAGTGCTTTGCAAATCAGTAGCTGCCGGGCTGCGATAACCATAATGCACACCATCATACCGTGCCAAGTTTGATGATGCTTCGGCGGTCGCCAATACATAATACGTTGGCACGATGTAGTTGATATATTCAAATGATATTGGTTTTACCGTATGCCCATCTGCACGAAGCTTATCGATGTATTCAGCTAACCGGCCTTTTATCTCATCATCAACTCCGGGGCTTGACATAGCCTCCTGCAAATAAGCGATCTTCTTTTTTGATGACGATTTGGACAGATTTTTACTATATGGTGGCACTGTAGAGCGCGAAAGTGTACTATCGTACTCATCGGCACCAGCCATTATTTCAAGCAAAAGAGCGGCATCTTCTACAGAGCGGGTAATCGGCCCTACCTGGTCGAATGATGAAGCGTAAGCGATGATGCCATGCCTGGATATACTACCGTAAGTAGGTTTAAGACCGACCAATCCGCAAAAAGCCGCTGGTTGACGAACCGAACCACCAGTGTCTGTCCCGATAGCAGCATGACATAAATTGGCCTGAACTGCAACTGCCGAGCCGCCGGAGGAACCACCGGCTACCCGTCCATTATCCGCATAATTCTTTACGGGACCGAAATAGGAATTTTCATTCGAAGCGCCCATCGCAAATTCGTCGCAATTGCAGCGGCCGATAATGACGGCATCTTCAGCAAGTAAACGCTCAACAATGGTTGATGAATAAATTGAGGTAAAACCGTCGAGTATACGGGAAGAAGCTGATACTTTATGATCCTTATAGCAAATATTATCTTTAATACCGATGACCATACCGGCAAGGCGGCCAGCTATACCGTTCTTTATCTTTTCGTCGATCTCCTTACCGCGCAAAAGGGCTTCCTGCTCAAAAACTTCATTAAAAGCATTCAGGTGAGTATTTGCCTTGATCTGGGCCAGGTAACGCCTCACTAATCCCTCAACAGTGGTTTCGCCGCTTTGTATTTCCTGTTTTATTTCATCTAAACAGGAATAGAATTTAGTCATGGGGCTAAAATAAAAAACTTATCCGTTGAAATGTAAATTTCAGCAGATAAGTTTTGATAATGTATAGAATACGCTTAAAGCTGACCGTTAAGATCAGTTCTTTGGCTTTTCTTCTGCAGGTGCAGAGGCAGTAGGAGCGCTTGAGCTCTCCCCGTTCTGGGCATCTTTAAATTCCTTAACGCCTTTTCCCAAACCCCTCATTAATTCAGGAATTTTCTTCCCTCCAAAAAACAGCAGAAGCGCCAATACAATTAGTATGATATGCTGCGGCTCTAAAAGTCCCATGATCTAAATTTTTTATGTTATTAAATTAGTTGTTCTACGTAGTTTTAATTGGTTCTGTTTCCGATTTTTTCGGCTCGTCAGCATGCGTATCGGCTACTTGTTCGTCTGTTGCGGCTGGTATATGCATTCCTGCAATCGGCACTGAGTTAGGTGCGCTGGTAATTCGTATTTCAGGCGCGTTGTGCTCAGGTTCAGCCGCTGGTTCAGGTTCCTTCACTTCATCAGCAACTGTTTCGCTTGCCGGCGGCAATGCAGCCGGTGCAGCCTTTTCCTGTTCTGCCTTTTTCTCTTCGAAATTATTTATCTGATTATTAATCTCACGTTTCACGCCTTCTGAAGCCTCCTTAAAATCGCGTATGCCTTTACCCAGGCCACGCGCAATCTCCGGCAGTTTATCACCACCAAACAGCAACAGTGCAACAAACATGATAAGCATCAGGTCAGAACCACTCAAAAACAATAAGACCGAACAATACATATCTATTAAATGAATTTACAAATATACGTAATTAAATTTAGATTAACTTTTTTAATTAAAATCTATTCCTCCTGCAACCATATCTTCGGATTTATCGGATTAGTACCCTTATATATCGAGAACTGCACCGTTGATTCGCCCGAAGTTGGGTCGGTTGCTACCGTGCCCAGTATTTGCTTGGTGTCTACCTTTTGATTGGTAGATACGCTAACCGATCTCAGGTTTGAATAAGCGGTAAAATATTCACCATGTATAACAATAACGGTATAAGTACCATAAACATTTTGTATGGCCTGTACTTTACCCTCAAAAACCGTGCGAACTTGTTCACCAGGGTTAGTACGTATTTCTACACCATCGCTTTCGGTTTTAATGCCCTCAATAGTATAGGTACCCATGCCACGGATGATGATACCCTTAGCCACCGGCCATGGCAAACGGGCTTTATTTCCCAGGAAGTCATTAGATAATTTGGCGGCTTCCGGAGTAAACCTTAGCACTTCGCTATCGCTTGATTTACTGGTAATGCGTTCCCGGGGAGGTGCGGCAGTTTTGTTAGCAGCAGTAGCATTCGCCGCCTGAGCTGCCCTTGCAGCTTCTTCGGCCTTGCGCCTTGCCTCGGCAATCTCGCGCCTGATCGCATCCCTGATCTCCTGGTTAGTGCGAGTGATCTTCCTTTGCAAATCTTTCTGTTGCTGTTTCAACTCACCCTGCTGCCGCGAAAGATTATTTACCACTTTCGATTCATCGTTTCTTTGTTTACCAAGAGTTTCTTTTTCTTTCACCTGATCAGCCAATAGATTACTCTTTTGCTTTTTGTTGTTATCCAGTTCATTGATCTTTACATGCAGGTCTTTTTCAGTGCCTTCAATATATTCCGCCTGACGTTCGCGGTAAGCGGCAAATTGTTGTAAGTAGGTCAAACGCTTATAAGCCTGGTTAAAATCCTTTGCTGCAAAAATGAACATCAGCTTGTTGTACGAGCTCTGATTACGATAAGCAAACAGGATCATTGCTGCATATTCTTTTTTGAGCAATGCAAGCTGGTCCTGCAGGTTATGCACCGTACTGGTATTTTCGGATATCTGGTTATCCAGCAGCCTTACTTCAGAGTTGATCGAGTTTATTTTATCTTCACGTACACTTATCTGGGCTTTTAGAAGATTTAGCTGCTTAAGGCTGCTCTTTTTATTATTAGCTGTTTCTTCATATTCACGGTTTAGCTCTTCAAGCTCTTTATTGTATTTATCCCGGCGGCGCTTTAACTCGTCACTGCTTTGAGCATGAACCTTTACAGCTGCTGCAGACAAAACAATGATAAGGAAGAGCGATATTTTTAAAAATTTCATTAACCCAAAAATATAAATTTTACTTAGCTGCTGTATAACTTGAAGGAATACTAAATGGATATTGTAGTGGCTGGTCAAAATCAACCTTGAAATAATGCAGGCTGATCTGTACTTTCTTTGTCCCGGCAGCCGAACTGATATCGATCTGTGACGGTATTTGCTTGTTGGCAGCTTGTATAAAAGCTGAATTGTCGACCTGCAAAGATTGACCTGCATTTGGATTCGACAAGTTTGTCGCCCGTGTATGTAAGTCATGACTTTCTGTTAGTTTATAAACTAACTCATTCAAATTGCCAGAAAATACCATGCTGCTGGTATCCGCCTGTAACTGAGCATTATCATTCAGCAATTGCGGAATAGCATTACCTACCAGCAAGGCTTCTATCGAGTGATAATCTAACTGACTGCTGGCATATTTATAAATATAGTTGAAAGGTTTCCTTAGATACACTCCCTGTATTTTATTGATCACTAATAAGCTATCAGGAGTTATTAATGCGCGTGCAACTTCTATACCGGCAATAGCAGTGATAGATACCCATATTTTTTGTCCCCTGTTGATCCTGATATTTAGCGTAACATCATTAGTACTGCCATTAACATTCAATTTGGCTTTCGCTTTGCCCGAGAAGGTGTTAAAGCTCAGCTGCGCCGACCGTACCCTTTTCAGCATTTCTGCGGTTTCCGAGGGCGCCTTATTCTCCATAGCAGCCTGGGGTTGGTTTACCACCAGATGCTTTTTTGCTTTACAACCAAATACCAATAGCAGGCAGTAAACAACGAACAGCCTACTCAATATATTTTTTCTCATTTATCTTCCGTTCTAATGCCGGTGAATCTCCACCGTTGTCTTTTGCCTTGCGCCAGCTTTTTACGGCGCCATCTGTATCACCTAAATAATAGAGGATATCGCCATAATGTTCATCCATTACTGCACTATGTTGCTTATTATGGGTTAGCGCTTTTTCCTGCCAAACCTTTGCATCAGCATATTTTTTCTGCCTGAACAGTATCCAGGCGTAGGTATCCTCAAAAGACGACGTATTTGGCTGCAACTCGTTAGAGCGTTTTGACATTTCAGCCGCCTTATCCAATAAAACGCCCCTTACTGATAAATAATATGCATAATTATTCAGCGTATAAGCGTTATCAGGATTATAGGTTAACGCCTTATCGTACGCTTCATCCGATTTCTGACTATCACCCAAGGAGTGATAGCAATCTCCTATTGATGAATAACATTGTGAAAGCAGCTCCTTATCCTGACTATTAAGAGATGTTGCATTTTTAACATATTCCAGCGCTTTTTTGTAGTCCTTTTTCTGTTCCCATGCAACACCAACAAGGTAATTGAGCCAGGCCTGGTTAGGGAAAAGCGATAAAGCATCTTCACCATCCTTCACAGCATCATCGAGCTCATTATTGCCCAGATCGAGTCTTACCAGTTGTTCGTGCACCTCGTATATCTGTCCGTCCAGCGCTATCGATTTTTTATAATTGGTTTTGGCATCAGCATAGCTGCCATTTTGCAAGAGCATATCAGCGTACAGGCCAAATGCTTTAGCCGATTCAGGATGTGAAATAGTTAAACGCTTACTTAGCTCCAAAGCGCTGGCCTTTGCATTTGGATCGGGGAATTTGGGCACATAACCCAATATAATGGTTATGCCTTGCTCCAGATCCATATCGGGTAAAACAAACGCTGCCTCCAGCTCATTAAAGCAGCCTTCATAGTCTTTTTTATCCCGGTAAATATCGGCTAATGCAAGGTGTATTGGAGCGGTATTGCCATTGATCTTCTCTGCTTTTATCAGCGCATCAAGCGCTTTATCCTTTAGGTTATTTGAATTGTATATTTCTGCCAGCAACAGGTAATATCTTATTGCGGTTGGATCAGCATCTATCAGTTGCTGCACGTCAGAGGCGGCTTTATCTACTTTACCTTCTTTCAGATATATCTTTTCGCGTTTGGCAACCAGTTCATCACTAAGGCCTGTTATTTGCTGCAATTTATCATACACAGCCAGCGCCTGGTCGTATTTTTTCTCCAGCAGGTAAACGTTGGCCTCATCAAAGTAGTAATCTTCTTTGTCCGGATCGAGCCTGATCAGTTCATTAAACACATTCTCCAGCTTGGAGATATCGTTGCTTTTTTCGTAACAATCAGCCAATGCTATCCAATACCATTCGTTATCAGGCTTAACGGTAACAGCCCGCTCAAGCAGGCCCTGGGCGGTACCATAGTCGTTCTGAACTTTTTTCAATGTAGCCAATTCATACATGGAAGCATCATTAGCCGGATCAACCTGCAAAACCTGGTTAAACATATCGCTTGCGAGCGTGAAATTTTCAATTGTTTTTTCGCGCAATGCTGAGAAAAACAGCCTTTTTACATCAAGACTATCCTGCGCGGTCATGGGTTTGCTAACTACCATAACCACGTTATTACCCTTTTGACGCTTTTGTGCAAAAACGATGAAAGGCAACAGTAAAAACAATGAAAATGCGATCCTTTTGAGCATCTTTTAACCTATCCCTGTATGTCCATAACCACCCGTACCCCGCGATGTTTCATTTAATATCTCCACCTCTTCCCAGCTTACTTTTTCATGCCGGGCCACTATCATCTGGGCAATTCTGTCACCCGAATTGATCTCAAAGGGTTCAGCCGAAAAATTGATCAGCAGCACCTTTATCTCGCCCCTGTAGTCGGCATCGACAGTACCCGGCGAGTTAACTATGCCGATACCATGTTTATAAGCCAGGCCGCTGCGCGGGCGTATCTGCGCCTCAAATCCTTCAGGCAATTCAATATGCAGCCCGGTAGGGATCAGCTTACGTTCCATCGGGTTCAGCACCACCGGCGCTTCCAGGTCAGCACGCAGATCCATCCCTGCCGAGTGCGCGGTTTCGTAAGCCGGTAAATTATTTTTTGATCTGTTGATTATCCTGATGGTCATTTTCTGCTGAGTATTGATTTAATGTCATTTCGCTCGAAATAAAATGCGCCTAAAACGTATAATAATAACAGAGCGTCTCCCGCAAATATATTGCGCCTGAATATATAGAACGATACAAAAACGATTAAAATTGAGGAAACTATATAAGCAAGGTTCTTTTTAAGATCGTATGGTATCGGGTAATTTTTCTGCCCCCAGATATACGAAAGGATCATCATTATGGTATAGGCAATGAGCGATGTCCATGCTGATGCCATATAACTATATTTAGGAATGAACAGCACATTTAGTATAATGGTAGCTATTGCGCCTATACCCGAAATATACAGGCCGTATTTGGTTTGATCGGAAAGCTTGTACCATACCGATAAGTTCATATAAATACCCAAAGCTACATAACCAAATACCAGCGGAGGTACTACATCAAGGCCTACCCAGTAAGCCCTGTTAGGGATGAAATATTTAAGAATATTGATATTAACGATAAGTGCTATGAAAATAACGCAAACCGTTATCACAAAATAATTCATGATGCGGGCGTAAGTTTGTCCCGCATTCTTGTTCTTAGCATGATTGAAAAAGAAAGGCTCGGCACCCAGTCTGAACGCTTGTACGAAAATGCTGAGGAAGATAGATATTTTGGCACATGCCCCATAGATACCAACATCATGCAAGCTGACATTGTGTGGCAGCAGCCAGCCCAGCATTAGTTTATCCGCATTTTCATTAATCAGGTACGATAAGTTGGCTATCAATACCGGCCAGCTATAGGTATACATTTCGGCCAGCATCTTCCGATCGAACTCAAACCTTACCTTTAACAACTCCGGCAATAACAAGAATAAGGTAAGGATACTGGCAACCAGGTTTGAAAGGAATACATAGCCAACCCAGCCTTTCATATACCATTGACTCATCCATGCGGAGCCGGCCAGTTGATGCCTGATCCAAAACGGTATGCCCCAGATAAAGATAAGGTTGAGCGAGATAAAAATGGCAATATTGATGGTTTTGATCAATCCATACCTGCCTGGCCTGCCTTCGGCGCGGATTTTGGCAAACGGGATAACACACCACGCATCGATAACCAATATAGCCAGGAAATAATCAATGTACTTTACAAAGTCGGCATGACTGGTACCGACGATCATACCATTAGCATTCTTCAGCGTTTTGGAAGTGGCGCTTACGTTAATATAGTCGGCAAGGTGACTGATAAACGGCACCGTAAACAATAGGAATATAAGCGTGATAATAATAACTGATGCAAAATCATTGTTATAAACACGCTGCTTGTTGTTTTCATATTTGTTCAGGTACCTGAAAAAGGTGGTCTCCATACCAAAAGCTAAAACTGCATTCAGGATTGATGCATAACTGAACATGGTGGTAAGGATACCGTAGGTGCCGGTTGCGTAGGCCCTGGTATAAACAGGCGTAAGGAAGAAACTTAATACACGGCCGGCAATGGTGCTTATCCCGTAAACGGCGGTTTGCCCTGCGAATTTTTTAGCGGTCGACAATGATCAATTAGTATTAATTTCGGATCTCGAATCTTCAATTTCGAATTTGAATATTTGGCCAATTCCGAAATTCATTAACGGTTTTTTCTTAAAACATCAAAATTACGATAGTTTTTCAATTCGCCTTCATGTGACTCGACAGAAATGACTTTTGCATGTTCAGGGCCTTCTTTACACCAATCTAAAAACATATCCAGTGATACATCGTCCCCTTCTGCCTCAATAAAAACATTGCCATCGGCCTCATTCTGCACAAATCCTTTTATCCCAAGCTGATCGGCAACGGCTTTGGTTGATGCCCGGTAAAATACGCCTTGCACATAGCCTTTGACCGTGATATTGAGGTGTTTCATGGTAGTTGTATTGGTTGTAATAGTTTTAGTAGTTGTAATGGTTTGTTTTATCATACAAATATATCCCTATAACCAGTACAACCAGTATAACCAATATAACTATAAAAAACTAAACCAACCGCCTTACCTTGGTATCAGGGGTGATATTAAAATTATCCAGCCCGGTGATAAGGTTTAATCCGGGCGTTTTACCTGCCTCTATAGTACCCTTTTCATCTGCAATACCCAAAAACTTCGCGCCATTTAACGTTCCCCATTGTATCAGCTTTTCAGTACTTATAGATGGGAATTTCTCCTGGATTATACGCATTTCATTCAATCTGCACAGCTTAGTGTTAGAGGCAAGGCTGTCGGTTCCTAAAGTGAGATTAAAGCCCTGGTCGATAAAGAGCTCAATCTTCGGAACCTTGTTTTCAATATACATATTTGCACCCGGACAGAAGCAGAAATGCACTTTCCGGTCGAACCTTTTTATGAAGTAAATATCCTTCAGGTTGGTGCAGGTATTATGCACCAGCAGTATGTTCTGTATGCTGGTAAGCAACGGCAGTACCGACTGCAACGAATTACGCGCCTGTGATTTGAAAAAGGAAATATCTATTTTGAAAAAGTCATACAGATCAACAAATTCACCCATTCGGTAACGGAAGAACTTGTTCTCTTCATCGTTCTCCTGGTTATGCATACTGATCAGGTTATGCCCCGTTTCGGAATATTTTTTGATCAGTCTGAAAAGTTCCTTAGAAACAGAATACGGTGCATGAGGGGTTATGGAACAAGGGCGTGGCTTAAACTCGTTCAGGAGGGCAAGTGCTTTATCAAAAACCTCCTGTGCCCGGTCAGGCACAAACCCGAACGTTTCCACAAAAGTATGGTAATACAGCTTACTCTTATCCTTGATAGGAATGGAAACATTACTATTAGATATATCACCAACGGCAACGATACCGTTGTCGTACATTTCTTTGTCCGCTTTTTCGGCAGCGGCAATTATTTCCGCATTGTCGCTTACACGCAGACCTTGTACGCCTTTGATAAAATTTACGAGTCCGCCTAAAGGTGGTATTTTATCTTTTAGGTGGGAAAGCTCAAGATGGCAATGAGTATTGACAAATCCCGGACAGATAATACCCTGAAGGTTCTCAATGGGATGATTTTTACTAACAGCGGAATGGCTGTCAGCAACAGAAAGAATTTTACCGTTATCATCAACGGTTATAACTCCGTTTTTTATTGGATCGGCACAAACTGGAAAAACGTAATCGGCTCTAAAACTTTTCATTAAACTTAGTTTAATATGCCTAATCCGAAAACAAAACGGCCAAGTTACCTTATTCAGGTAATACAATCAAAAGGCTGTTATTGTTCTGCCCGGTAGTAAAAAAATATTACCGGCAAGGCATTGATTTTAAATTAAGTAATTTTGTAACGTGAATTCAAAAAACAAAACTGATATCCGTAGCCTCACTCTTGAAACGCTCACTGCAACTTTTACCGAATTGGGTGAAAAAAGTTACAGGGCCAAGCAAGTTTATGAGTGGCTTTGGAAGAAATCATGCACTTCGTTCGACGAAATGAGTAATATCTCAAAAGAACTTCGTAAAAAACTGCATGAAAACTTTGTAATCAATAACGCAAAAATTAACAACTCTCAGTTTAGTGCGGATAAAACTATAAAAAATTCTTTTATTTTACACGACACCCATTTAATTGAGGGTGTGCTGATACCAACCCCCGACCGAATGACGGCCTGCGTATCATCACAGGTAGGTTGCAGCCTTACGTGTAAATTCTGTGCTACAGGCTATATGGAGCGTAAACGTAACCTTAATCCCGATGAGATTTACGACCAGGTAGTGTTGATCGACAAGCAAGCCAGGGAAAATTACGATCAGCCTTTAACCAATATTGTTTATATGGGTATGGGCGAACCGTTGCTGAATTATAGCAATGTGCTTAAGTCGATAGAGAAGATAACCTCTGAGGAAGGCCTGAACATGTCTGCCAAAAGGATCACAGTGTCTACCGCCGGAATAGCTAAAATGATCCGCAAATTGGGTGATGACCAGGTAAAGTTTAACCTGGCGCTTTCATTGCATGCTGCAAACGATCAAAAGCGGAATACTATAATGCCTATTAATGAGCAAAACTCGCTGGTGGCATTGGCTGAAGCGCTTAAATACTATTTTGCCAAAACGAAGAATCCGGTTACTTATGAGTATATCGTGTTCAATGACTTTAACGATAATATCCAGGATGCTATAGAACTGGCTAAGTTCTGCAAACATGTGCCTTGTAAGGTAAATATCATTTAGTATAACCCCATCTCTTTTGCTGCTTTCCAGAATGCCGGCGTAGATAAGATAGAAGCCTTTGCCGTATATCTGCGTAGTCATGGTGTAATAACCAATATACGCCGCAGCCGTGGCAAGGATATTGATGCAGCCTGTGGCCAATTGGCTATAAAAGAAAAGTCCAAAGCCGAAAATTGACCAAAAATCAGCTAAATTAATGGCGTGAAACCTCAAACCGGTTATTTAGCTGATTTTGTATCCCTGTTATTTCCTGAACTTTGCCTGGCATGCGGTGAAAGCCTGGTTGGTGGCGAAGAGCTTATCTGTACATCGTGCAGGTATGATCTGCCCTTTACGGATTTCCACTTAAAAGCCGACAATATTGTAGCCCAGCAATTCTGGGGCAAAATAAACCTCGAGGCAGCTTATGCCATGTGCTATTTCTCAAAAGGGGGGAAAATACAACAGCTAATGCACCAGCTTAAATATAAGGGCAAACAAAAGGTTGGACATCTACTGGGGAATATTGCAGGTACGCAGTTAGCCGGAAATGCAATATTTAAAACGGCAGATGTAGTTATACCGGTACCGCTGCACAAAAGCAGACTCAGGAAAAGAGGATATAATCAGAGTACTTGTTTTGCAGAAGGGATAGCGGAAAAATTGAATATTCCGGTATCAGAAAATAACCTTATCCGTAACCGGGCAACCGAAACGCAGACACACCGCAACCGTTTTTCACGTTTCGAGAATATGCAGCAAGTGTTTTCTGTCGTTCAGCCAGAGCTTCTCGAAAACAAACATGTGTTGCTGGTTGATGATGTGATCACCACAGGCTCAACGCTGGAAGCCTGCGGTGCGGAATTATTAAAAGTAAAAGGATTAAAGCTAAGTATTGCTACAATAGCCTACGCAGAATAGTAATCTCTACTCACCAACTTTTTGGTACTTGCTTAGCTTATCGTACAGCCCTTTGGGATCAAAAGGCTTTATAACGTAATCGTTCATGCCGGCGCCTTCCATCTCGTTTATCTCGCTGTTCAGCATAG
>JBQCEA010000667.1:0-13736 GCA_051960695.1 Mucilaginibacter sp.
CTCAATGCCTGGAACGATTGAAATCCTGACAGGATAAATTGTGAGATCACATCAGCCCCGGCAACCACGGCATTCTCGTACTGGCCCGTTCGCAATAAACGCATAGCAGTAATGATCGCTACAACTCCAGACACACAGGCGTTGGAAACAATAACCGGTTGGTTTACAAAACCAAAATGATTTGCAACCAATTTAGCCGAAGTTGATAAGGCGATCCTTTTTTGTAATTCAGGATTGTTTTGTTCGGTTTCAAGCAGGCTGATATTTCCTTTGGTCGAGGAAATGACCAGGATAGTCTTCTGATTATTAACATCAATGCCTCTATTTTTTAAGGCATCATCGACCGAAGCAATTAGCAATTGCTCAAATTTGGTATAACGCTGATCAGAAAATTCATCTTTGTCAAACAGCGCAGCGTAGAATCGTTGTGGCGAAATCCTGGCATCGCTATGTTCCTTTACTGCTGATCGGTTTTGTTTCAGTTTCGAGAAATTCTCCGAAGTGGTGCGGCCTAATGGAGTAAAAACATTATCGGCAACAACAAATACATCCTGCCTGCCCATATCTTTTATTCATTTTTGCTGAATACCTTCATTTCGCACTGGGCTATCAGTTCATCATCCCGCCAAACCTTACCACCAAGCACCGTAATGCCCAAAAGCTGGTTTAACACAAAAATCTCGGTAATGATCTCATCACCAGTTTTAGGCAATTCAAGTATTTCAAAATTGCTCACAGCGCCGATATATCCAACAGGCACTGGTTTATTTTCGATCTGTGCAATGTAGCCAGCCCTCAATGCAGCCGTTTGCGCAATGTTTTCCATCAGCCCTGCTTCCTGAAACTCGCCGTTTTTAACAAATACATTATCAGCATTGATATGAAAACTGCTGCGGGTAATGTTCTCGTCCGTGTATAGCAATCTACCCACCATTACAAAGGGCGGTTTTTGCGGTACCAAAGGGATTATTTCTTCAACAGGCAACGTCATTTCAGGTATACAATCCTCCATTTATGGATAAAACCTGCCCGGTTATATAAGCAGCGTTACGCGAGGCAAAAAAAGCGACAGCATGCGCCACTTCTTCCGGCAGGCCGAAACGTTTAACAGGTATAAGTGCTTTTAGTTCTTTTTCATCTAAACCTTCTGTCATATCGGTTTTAATAAATCCCGGAGCTAAGGCATTTACTGTTATCCCCTGCCGCCCAACTTCCTGTGCCAGTGCTTTGGTAGCGCCTATTACACCGGCTTTAGCAGCAGAATAATTGATTTGCCCGGCAAGTCCTTTAATGCCCGAAAGTGAAACGATATTGATGATGCGGCCATATTTCTGCATCAGCATACTATTCAACACCAGGCGGGTAACATAAAAAAAGCTATCGAGGTTGGTTTTGAGTACACCATCCCATTGTTCCTCACTCATCCAGGCCATCAGGCTGTCGTCACGGATACCGGCATTGTTTATCAGCACTTCGATGGGTTTATCCTCATTGTTTTCTATCCATTTGCCCAATACCTGTTGTATCTGGCCTTTATCAGCTACATCAAATTGCAGCAATTCGCCTGTGCTGCCGGATTCACTAATGAATGATAATGTTTTTTCAGCTTCTTCTTTATTGCTTTTGTAGTTCACCAGCACGTGATAGCCCAGTGAGGCCATTTTAATACAAACAGCCCTGCCGATACCTCTGGAACCGCCGGTGATCAATGCGCATTTCATTTGGCAAAAGCAACTAAGTTTTCAGCGTTTTCTAAAAAGTCTTTTACCAGCCTCATTTCCTTAAATGGAGCCTTATCCTCAATAAATTTCGGGAATATCGGCCTTACTTTATCATAAACTGATTTGGAAACGCTCGACAGATCGTCATGGCAATCCAGGTAGTCCATCGCCTGGAGTATAGTTACCAAATGAATGGAAAGCACCTCGAATGAGTTGTCAATAACCCGTTTGGTCATCAGCGCCGCATTACAGCCCATGCTTACAATATCCTGGTTGTCATTATTATTCGGGATGCTGTGCACATACATCGGGAACGACAGCGTTTGGTTTTCCGCAACAGTTGAAGTTGCGGTGAACTGCATGCCCTGCATCCCAAAGTTAAACCCTAAGATACCCAGGTTCACAAACGGCGGGAATTTTTGGTTCAGCTTGTTATTCAGCAGGTAATTCAACTGCCTTTCGCAAAGCATGGATAATTTGGTTATCGCTATCTTCAGCTTATCCATCTCCAGCGAAACATAATCGCCGTGGAAATTGCCACCGTGGAAAATGTTATGATTTTCGTGATCGATAACCGGGTTGTCATTAACCGAGTTCAGTTCATTTACCAATACGGCCTCAGCCTGGTTTATCGTATCATAGATAGGCCCCAATACTTGTGTCACGCAACGGAGCGAGTAATATTCCTGTACCTTGTCTTCAAAAACTTCCTGGTCAAGGTTATCAGGATTGTACAAATGCTCCGAACGGTCGCGGATCATTTTGCTGTCTTTCAAGATATCGCGCATCATCGCAGCAACAGTGTTCTGACCTTTATGATGCTTTACGATATTCAGCTCGTGCGAATAGTGGTCATCAAAAGCCTGCACGATCTCGTTGATCATGGCCGAAAGCAGCACAGCCCAATTGAGCAATTTTTTTGCCTTGATAACATTGGTCAAACCGATACCTGTCATGGCAGAAGTGCCATTCAGTATGGCCAATCCTTCCCTGATATGGATAGACAGCGGCTTGATATTAAACCGGTTGAATATTTCTATTGCCGGGTATATCTCTCCTTCAAACCAAACTTCTCCTTCACCTATCAGGGTCAATCCTAAATGCGCTAACTGTACCAGGTCGCCGCTGGCGCCAACACCGCCATGCTCATAAGTGCAAGGCGATATGTTATGGTTCAGCATGTCCCGTAACAGTTTCACTACATCGGTATGCACGCCCGAATAGGCCTGCATAAAGCTGTTTAAACGCGCAACGGTTAAAGCCCGTGATAACTGTGCAGGTATTGGTTTGCCGCTGCCTGACGAATGACTGCGGATAAGGTTATATTGAAGCAGCAGGATATTCTCCTCGCTTACTTTATACTGGGCCATCGGCCCAAAACCGGTATTAATGCCGTAGATGAGTTTATTGGACGAAAATTTTTTAAGAAATTGAAAATTAACATCAACCTTATTTAAAGCCGCTTCATCCAATTCAACCTTATCATGTTCGAATATCAATTTAGAAAAATCGTCTAATGAGAGCGCACTTTGTCCAACAATGACCATGGGCAAACAATATTTTTTTAAATAATTGGCTAAAGTAGGAAATTAGTCGGAAAAGTCCGCGTAAGTCGGAAGCTGAGTTGGTAATGAGATCTTCTTCCGGTCTTAGGCCGACTTCCCGACTTCCGGACTGCGCTTATCAATAAACTTGGTCAGCTTTCGGCTTGTCTCGTTAAATTGTAGTTTTTGTATCTCTTCAGCGGTTACATATTTTATATGTGGACTTACACGCAGGCGGGCTTGCAGGTATGATCGTATATGGTAATCACATTCGTCAGTCCTTTCAGCCGGAACAAGATAAAGTGCCACCTGGTCAAGACCGATCTCATCCGAATATACTTCAACTACAAAGTCCAGTATTTCTTCACGCTCATTCAACAAATCAAATAACGCAGGCGGGTAAAGTGTAGTGCCCTTAAATTTGATCATCTGCTTTTTGCGGCCCATTAAGGGTGATAGGCGCAAAGTGGTTCTGCCGCACTTGCAAGGCTCATTTGTGTAAGTGCAGATGTCTCCTGTTTTATAGCGTAGCAGCGGCATGCCTTCCACGCCAAGTGTGGTAATGGTCACCTCGGCGGGCATATCCGGGCCAACCCGCTCATTATTTTCATCTAATAGCTCTACAATAACCAATTCTGGTTGATAATGGCCTCCTTTACCTTCCCCACATTCTGTAAATGCCGTTTGCATTTCTGTAGAGGCATAAGTAGAATACAAATGAATATTCCAGGATTCGGTTATCTTTTTGCCCAGCATGTTCAGGCTAAAGTCTGTATTGCGGATATTTTCACCTATACAGATCGCTTTTTTAACCGATGAGCTATTCACATCGATACCATTTTCCTGCGCAAATTTGATGAGTTTAAGAATGAATGATGGTACGGCAACAATGGCAGTCGGCTTTAGGCGCTTGATGGTTTCCCACTGTAATGCCGGCACACCTGGCCCAAGCCTTATAATACCCGCCCCGATCTTACGGATGCCTGAATAATAAGCTATGCCCGCCATAAACTGCCTATCCAAAGTCAGCATCAGCTGGTAAATATCATCATTTGAACCATCCGCACATAGGAAAGAATTGTACTCGTTATATGCTAACCGGTTCAGGTCATTTTCTGTCAAGGCAATGGTTACCGGGCCGCCTAATGTGCCCGAAGTAGAAGTGTATTCAATTACCTTTTCGGTCGGTACACATAGGAAATCATTATTTCTTTTTTGCAGATCTTCTTTTTGGGTGGTCGGTATTTTAAGCAGATCATTTATGGTTTTGATCTGGCAGGGATCGATATTATGCTGGGCGAACAACTCTTTATAAAATGGCGAGTGCTGTGAAACATACAATACCAGTTCCTGCAATTTTTGTTCCTGCATCGTTGTTATCTTATCTGGTTGTTGCTTATCCTGCTCCTGTAAAACCGCCATTATTCCTTAAAGTTAGTCTTTCAATGTTTACCGGGATAATGATACAAAATTTTGATTACTCACGTTAATGATTCATTCTAATATATGGCCATAACTATTTCGCAAATAGATGCGTAAAACATTATATAAACTTTATTAGTTACTTTAATTATAATTTGATAATTAAATCTATTAACTATGAAATTCTTGAAGATCACCGCAATAATTTTAGCATTAGCCGGATTGGCGATGGAAGATGCTTCAGCCGCCGTGTTGCCTCAGCATCATTATTATCGTCACAGGCACCATCGGTATCACCGCCTTCACAGGCGACATGTTTCTGTAGGTGTAGGTGTGCATATTCCGCCGCCACCACCTCATCCGGCACCGCCGCCACCACCGCCACATCCATAATTATAAGGATATACAAAAGGACTTTCTTTTCGAAGTCCTTTTTTGTTTTGTACCTAAAATTTATTTTTAAAAACCTTTGTGTGATTTTAATGGTAGTTTAAAAACACTAATCTACATTAATATGAAATATGCAAGAGTAATTATCGCTGCACTGGCATTTTGCATAACAGCATCAGCTGCCAGCGCCCAAACACACCGCGTTCACAGACATCACCATCATCACCGCATTCACCGACATCATCACAACAAAATGTGATCTTAATAGCCGACACTCAAGCCCCCTTAGGGGGCTTTTCTTTTATCAGGCTAAGTACATTTTCTGATAGTACTCATCAGCCATACGTCCCGAATCGAACATCGGTACAATATCAGCAGCAGCTTTTTTAATGACCGAAACCCACTGTTTTTGGTCCTTGTAATACATCGGCCTGATGACATTTTCCAGCATGTCCATCAGTTCCTTTGCTTCCTGGACATCCCTTTCATGATAAGCCAGCTTAGCGTCGGCAGGTTCTATTATGAAACAGTTTTTCTTGTCCTGAGCAAATTCGGGCACCCAGCCATCTGGTAAGGAAAAGTTGATGCTGCCATTCATAGCAGCCGTCATTCCGCTGGTACCCGATGCTTCCCGATACATACGCGGGTTATTAAGCCACACATCCGAACCTTTTTTGAGCAGGGCAGATAAACCCAATTCATACCCGGTTAGTACTGCACAGTTGGCAAACGGCCATACCCGGCGGATGATCTGGTTAAATTGTTCTATCGCGCCGTAATCTTCCGGATAGGGTTTTCCGGCCCAAATTAATTGTACCGGCATTTCGTTTGAATAGATCAGTTGAATAAACCTGTCCCAGTCTGACATGATCAGGTCGGCACGTTTATATCCTGCAAAGCGCCTTGCCCAAACTATGGTAAGCACATTTTCGTCGAATATCTTTCCGCATTGGTCAGCCACCACTTTGAAAAGAGCTCGTTTCATTTCCTTCTTTCGGGCAATAATAGCTTTATCGTCATTTGCTGTTAGGGCTTTCTCCAACTGTTCGTCTTTCCAGTAAGTTTTGTTTTGCGCATTGGTTATGGAGGTGATCTCACATATCCCCGGATTATGATCCCACATTTCGCGGGCTACCTCGCCATGCAATTTGGATACACCATTGGCTTTTTTGGCAAATTTTAAGGCAGCAAGCGTATAGTTCAGTCCGTAGCTATCTATGTTCAGTAACTTCTTTACTGCTTCTACCTCCATGCCATAAAAGAATGACATCTTTTTAAGCAGATCGTAATTATGCTCCTCATTGCCTGCGGCCTCGGGTGTATGGGTTGTAAATACCACCCGTTTTTTTACTTCAGATAAACTGCGAAACTTGGAATAGAGATAGAAATTGAGCGGTAGAGAATGCCCCTCGTTCATGTGGTAGATATCGATATTTAAACCCAGCTTATCGATCAGCATGGCACCGCCAATACCCAGTATAATGGATTGGGCTATGCGGGTGGCCTCATTTGAATCATATAGCTTGTAGCTGATAGAACGGGATTGCTCATCGTTCTCATTCAGGTTGGTGGTTAACAGGAAGATAGGCGCTGAATTAAAGGTTTTTGGTTCGAGGAGGTAGGCTTTAACATGTACAGGCGTATCTTGCACCGGAACGGTGAACATAATCCCGGTATCTTTCAAAAATGAATAACCTTTTTCAACATACATCGATTTCATGTCTGCATTCATCTCACGTGCCTGGTCGTAATAACCATACTTCCACAGCATGCCGATGCCGATCACATTTTGTTTAAGTTCATAAGCGCTGCGCATATGCGAACCGGCAAGGAAACCGAGTCCACCGCTGTAAATTTTCAGGGCCTGGTCTACAGCAAACTCCATGCTGAAATAGGCCACCGACTTTTTATATTTAGGATCGGGTTTATACCCGAAGATCTCTTGATTGGTCATTTTACGTTTTAATAGTCAGGGTAATGTCGGCAATATAACAAAAGATGATTTTTATGGTAACAATTTCAGTACTCACAAACGTTGAGAACTTATTTTAATTTTTCCCTGCTGCCCAGAAGATCGCATTGGTAAATATCTTCTTATAGGCATCATTATCAAACAAGTCGGGCGAATGCCCCATGAAAATGTAAATATTGCGTGCCTTAACCTTTTCGTTTGTCCATATCACCGGGTGGTCGCCCATTTTAATATCCGAATCAGGTTTGTAAGAATTTTCATCAACACTGGCTATGATATGCACATTTGGCCGCGGGCTTTTATGATACGTGTACCATTCATCTTTTTGAATAGTAAAAGACGGTGGCACACCTTTCATTACAGGATGCTGCTTATCTTCAACATTTACGTGCGCACTGGCAAACGTGGCGATATAATTCTTCCAGCGGATATCGCCCATGAAATGATAGAACCATTCCCACATGGGATAGCCATCAAATTCGCCTAATAATGAGGCATGATGAAAGCCTATCCAGCCACCTTTGCCTTCATCTATGTATTTTTCAAAAGCTTCAACCGCGGCAGGTTTCCAACCGTAAGGCGGATAATCCAACTGGATAAAAATCTGGTAATGGCTCAGAAATTCATCATTGATCTGGTCTGTATTTTGGATATAATCGATACTGAAATTGCTATCGGCAGCCAGTTTATCCAGCCATATTTTCGCCCTTTTTGAATATTCAATGTGATGACCACCATTTTCATAAAGTGCAATAACATGAAAACGAGGTTGCTTTTGTTGGGCAAATGTGGTCGCATAAAAGCCAAGAGAAAAAAGGAAAATTAGAGCCAGTTTCTTCATTGCAGGTAAATTACTGAAATAAGCTGATTTTGCTAAGCCGGCAATTAATTCAAAAAAACAATATTTTTATCGGCTACATGCCCACATTGTCAACTATAAAAAAGATACGCCCGCTGCAATTGGTAGCAGTCATATTTTTTACCGTATCGGGCGGCCCTTATGGCCTCGAACCTTTGTTAAGCTATGCAGGGCAGCATGCAGCCATTTTAATATTGCTGATCACACCCATGCTATGGGATGTACCCGCCATTTTTACAGTGCTTGAGCTCAACAGCATGATGCCCATCGAAGGCGGCTATTATCGTTGGGTAAAACATGCGCTCGGTACTCGCTGGGGATTTTTCGAGGGCTGGTGGACATGGCTGTATACTTTTATTGACCTGGCCATTTATCCTGTGCTTTTTGTTGAGTACGCTTCCTATTTTTATCCCGAGCTGGCAGCCTATAAAATACCGGTGTGCCTGTTCATTATCTGGGCTTCTGCCGGGTTAAACATTTTGGGTATTGTGCCTGTGGGCCGGGTATCACTTTTACTGAGTGTGGCTGTTTTAACGCCCTTCCTGGTGCTGATCCTCTGCTTTCTTCACCAGCATACCGCGGCAATAAGTGTGCCTTCGCAGTCATTAAAAGGCATTGCTTTTCCATCACTGGCTATGGCACTTTACACCGTAATGTGGAATTGCCTCGGTTGGGACAACGTCACCACATATGCGGAGGAAGTTGAAAAACCTGTGCGATCATACCTCATATCTATTTTTGCGGCTTTTGTTTTGGTTTTGGTGGTTTACTTCTTTACCGTATTGGTTGCCCAGCATTCGCATATTGATTTTAGTGTACTTAGCGATAAAGGTTTTCCGGCTTTAGGCGAATTGATCGGCGGGCGATGGCTGGGTATTTTGTTAGCAGCCGGAGGCATGGCCAGCACATTGGGGATTTATGCAGCTGTATTACTATCCGTTTCGAGAGTGCCCAAAGTTATGTCTGATGATCAATTGCTGCCCAAAGCGCTGAATAAATTGCATCCAAAATTCGGCACACCATATATCTCCATTATCATTTGTTCGCTGGTGGTTAGCCTGATGGTACTCTGGAGTTTTGCCGACTTGCTGATCATTGATGTCACCGTATACGGTGCAGGTTTATTTCTCGAATATATTTCGCTCATTCGCCTGCGTGCCAAAGAACCTGAAACACACCGGCCATTTAAAATTCCGCTGAACATTCCAGGCCTTTGTTTACTAACCTTACTGCCATTGGCCGTTTATGGCATTGCGCTCAGCGGCGCCTTGTCGTCACAGGGAATAATGCCTGCTGTGTTCGCAATTTGTGCCCTGCTTACTGCCGAGCTTGCCTGGCAGCTGGTAAAATGGTGCCGTGCATCTAAAACATCCGGATAGGTTATCTGTAAAAAGTTAGTGATAAAGGTTATTTGATCAAATAATAATTGTCAACCATACAATTTATTCTCTACCTTTAGCCTAACCAATTTAACAACATGAAAAAATATATCCCCGCAATCAAAACTTACCCTTACATCATTCATAAACTAAGCTGTGTTATTTTATCCGGACTGCTTGTGCTTTCTTTTTCTAATGCCCATGCACAAAGGCGCCCCCAGCATGGTTCGGTGCAAATAACTCCATACAAAACCACCATGATCGCCAATGGTAAGGACGAGGTGGCCATAAAGGTTGTCGTGATCAACGCTGCGAACGAGGAACAAAAGCAGGCCAGCAACATTATAAAATTCTCATTAAAAGGGGATGCGAAAATATCCCGCATTTCAACGGCAAGGAATGGCGGCGATGTTAAAAAGGTAGACGATACCACTGCCCAGGCACCGTTGGTAAATGGTATTTTGTGGGTAACACTTACATCGGGCAAAACCATCGGCGATGTCAAGTTTGATGCCAAAGCCGACAGTTTATGGACCGGCTCCACTGAGATACATGAGATACAGCCCGGTAAGCCTCATCCGGTTACTACGGCCAAATACACGCCGCACCGGGTTAATGATAAGATATTGGGAGCTGATATTTCCTTTTTGCCTGAACTGGAAAGCCGTGGTGTGAAATTTTCAGACAACGGCGTTCAGGGCGATGCCATACAGATCATGAAAGATCACGGATTTAACTATATCCGCCTGCGCATATTCGTTGATCCAGCTGAACAAAAAGGTTATTCGCCCGGCAAGGGTTTCTGCGATCTTGAACATACCGAAGCCATGGCTAAACGCATCAAGGCAGCAGGGATGAAATTTTTGCTTGATTTCCATTACAGCGATTACTGGGCCGATCCGCAACAGCAAAATAAACCTAAAGCCTGGGTTGGCGAAGATTTTAGCCAACTTAAAAAATCGCTGCATGATTATACTGTGAAAGTAATGCAGGCTTTGAAAGACCAGGGAACTACCCCGGATATGGTGCAGGTGGGTAACGAGATCAATCATGGTATGGTTTGGCCTGATGGCGCTATTAATAATTTGGATAGCCTGGCGCAACTGATCTATGAAGGATTTAAAGGGGTTAGGGAAGTAAGTCCGTCAACCAGGATCATGCTGCACATTGCCTTGGGCGGACAGAATGAAGAAGCCCGGTTTTTCCTGGATAATATGAAAGCACGCAATGTACCTTTTGATGTGATCGGGTTATCCTATTATCCAAGATGGCATGGCACACCTGAAGACTTAAAGAATAACATGGCCGACTTGGCTAAGCGTTATCCGCAGCAGGTAATGGTAGCCGAATACTCGCAACTAAAACGCGAGGTAAATGATATTGCCTTTAATGTGCCGAATGGCAAAGCTGTTGGCTCATTTATCTGGGAGCCATTAAATAGCTGGGAAGGCATTTTCGGCCGTGACGGTAAAGCCAATGATTATATGAACGTGGTTTACCCGGAAATAGCGAAGAAATATCACATTTATTAAGTATAGGATGTGAACTTGCGGATGCCTTTGCTGAAAAGGAATTTAATAATTTAAGGTAAATCAAGAAAGACAATATAAATATGATCTCAATAGATAACGTTACAAGGTGTACTTCACACTGAGTACGACAATTTAAAGAGCAAACATGATATATTAGAAGAGCAATTACCAGACTTCAATAGTAAACTAAAAATAGCACCTAATTATAGGCCAGAAAAGCAAGAACGGCCAAATAAAATACCAAAGAATCCTTAAAAAGGCAAGAAATAGCTTGACAATAAGAATATTTTTTGATACATTTACATAAACAAAGGACGGGAGCTGGGGACTTTGTTTATGCATTACCCCAGCTATCAACCGCCTCTCACGGAGTTTACCCGCCTTTGACTGGTGCAGATTAAGTCTAAAAGGTCGCACCCTTTTAGGTTCACTTGATAAGCACTCAACCTATCACCAATTTCTTAAAGGATTTGGGTAGCTACTACGCTACCCTTTTTTGTATATCCTCGTCTTTAATGAAGTACTTAAACTTCTTACCTACTTTTTTGATATTTAACTTCTTTGCTCTACCTAATCGAGAAGCCACGTCAGTAAACCTGTTCTTTAGATATTTAATATCCTGCTCCCTGTCCAGGTCATAAATGAAATCAGCAGCATCAAGTGCCGTTGCTCCTTCCATTTTCTTAACGGCATAAATGAACATCTCTATAACTGGGAGCTCACTACTGTATTCACAAGGTATTACAACTTCGTAATCTTCGTAACCATTACCCTTAACCCTTTTTAATGAATCAACCCCGTATATAGCTGCTGCAATGTCCGATGGTTTACCTACTGTAATATTAGCTGTCGTAAGTTTACTTAAAGCATCTAACGCGGTGTTTATCAGGTCTATTTCAGCCATCAACTTTGACCTGTCTCTTTCCAGCTTCTTAATCGCATTTGTGTAATCTGAATTACCCATTTAACTTATCGTAACCTTATAATCAAATATAGCAAAAAAATTACTAAAAACAAAGTTGCTATTTAGGGATAATTGACAAACTAAAAACTATGAAGTTGATTTAAACCGCCTAAATGAATAGTCTGGACAGTATTTTATTTTTACTTGTTAAAAATCGAATGTTAACATGTTGAAAACTTTCGTGAATATCTGGCGTTTTTTATTAAAATTGGAGTTGCGGGAACTTATTCATAATATAAGGCTACCTAAGCAGTACCCTTTTTTATGAGTATAGAAATTGAATTTCTTCAGTTCTTAGAACCTTTAGACGGCGTTCCTAAGCGCATCAATGTTTTTCCTTTCATCAGTAAGTACTTTTTAAAGCCAAACGATTTAAGCGAAAAAGCTAATAATGAAGGCAATATAGCTAAACAGTTCTTATTGAATCTATCTGAGAAAAGGTTGATTTTTATAAATGAGGGGGCTTTAAGTAATATATGCAACAAATCATGGACAAACCCTATAGGCAATAAAAGATATCAATTTTGGTTTGATAATATGCCCGTTGAGGTTATGATACGTCCAGATGGGCAGGAATATCTTAAAGAAGAAAGAATAAAAAATATTTTAACGGAAACCAGCATATCGACAAAAAAAACGAATGATGCGTTACAACAGAATATTAAGTATCAAATAGCATTTGGTATTATCTCAACAGCGGCTATAGCATTAACAGCGGTAATCGCGGTTATGGCCTATTATAAATCTGATTCAGACAACCTGATATTGATACGCAAATCAATGCAACAGCAAGTGCGAGTATTAGACAGCTTCCGGCTATCACAAAAAGCGAATAGCACATATCTAACGTCAAAGGCAAAGAAAACTTCGCCCAAAAAGAAGTAAATTTAATTTCATAAGACGCAATTTTAATGGCGTAAACTTGTATATGGTTACCAATACATTAAGCCTCTACATAATAAAACTCTTTTCCCATTTCCATAGTTATAGTATTTACAAATACGTTAACTATGAGATCCATCTGGAAAGGCTCGATAGGGTTCGGCCTGGTTAGCATACCTATTAAATTATATTCAGCGGTACAGTCCAGCTCACTCTCGCTGGATATGCTGGATAGCCGCGACCATGCGCGCATTCGCTATATGCGTGTAAACGAGAACACCCATAAAGAGGTACCTTATGAGAAAATCGTAAAAGGCTATAAGCTTAACGACGATTATGTGATACTGGAAGACCAGGATTATGAAGATGCGGCGCCCGAAAAGAGCAAGACCATTGAAATAGAAAGTTTTGTTAACCTGTCAGAAGTTAATCCCATGTACTACGAAACATCGTATTACACCGAGCCCGATACTAAAAGCAACAAAGCTTATGCACTGCTCGTCCAGGCATTAAAAAAATCCGGCAAGGCAGGGTTAGCGCGGTTCGTACTCCGCACCAAAGAAAGCCTTTGCATTGTACATCCTTTAGCGCACGAATTGGTAGTGACCAACATCCGCTTTGCACAAGAGATACGCAGCACCGAAGACTTAAATATTGATGACAATGTTGAGGTAAGCAAAAAAGAGCTGGACGTAGGTATGGCGCTCATCAAGCAATACGAGGAAAAGTTTGATGTAACTAAATTCCATGATGACTACCACAATGAATTAATGAAGATCATCCAGGCAAAAGCTAAAGGTAAACGGCCAACCATCAAGAAGCTGAAACCGCATAAAACCAAAAATGATGATCTGTATGATCAGCTGATGCAGAGCCTTAACACCAAGAAGGGGGCATAATCATGGGCTTAACGGAGTATATCAAAAAGCGGGTATTTTCCCAAACACCGGAACCTAAATCCGGTAAAGCTACTGGTAAAAAGCTCACATTTGTGATACAACGGCACCATGCCTCGCACCTGCATTATGATTTCAGGCTTGAATTGGATGGTACGCTTAAAAGCTGGGCTGT
>JBQCEA010000668.1:0-4590 GCA_051960695.1 Mucilaginibacter sp.
TCTATCATTTCTTCCAGTGTGACATCATATTCGGTCACTTGTCCGTAGTCGCCTTCACGAAGTCGTACTACTTTTTTGTCCAATATGTCAATGGCCGGTATTATGTACATGTCTTTTATAAATTTGAAAAATTAGTCAATAATTGTTCGCCGTACTTACCCGACTTCTCAGGGTGGAACTGTACCCCGTAGAAATTGTCCTTCCAAATTGATGCCGAAAACTTTGTACTATAATTGGTTGAAGCTAAAGTGTATGCACTGTTAAATTCAATAAAGTATGAATGTACAAAGTAAAAATGTGATCCGGCTGGAATTTTTTCAAAAATCGGGTTCGTAATTTCCTGGTTTACCTGGTTCCATCCGGTATGCGGCACTTTGTATTCGGCACTGTCTTTAAACCTTAAAGTTTTTATCGGAAAGATATTCAATAGGTTAGCATCGCCTTCTTCCGAATAGGAAGTAAGCAGCTGCATCCCCACACAAATGCCCAATGTAGGTTTTTGTAACGACTTGATCTTTTCAACCATACCACTTTGCTGCAGCTTGTTCATAGCAGCACCGGCATGTCCTACTCCGGGGATAATATAACGGTCAAACTGTTCAAAATCCGCGTCACTGTGCACCATACCATATTTGATGCCTAAACGCTCTAACGCAGCGGTTAAACTGAAAATATTTCCGGCGCCGTATCTGATAATTCCTATCATCGTTTTTAGTTGCAGTTGCAGTAGCAGTAGCAGGATTTGTATAACTGCTACTGCTTCTGCTACTATAAAACTCCTTTTGTAGACGGTAAAACCATGTTATTAGCATCACGTTTTACGGCCATCTTTATTGCCTTCGCAAACGCTTTAAATATCGCTTCTATTTTGTGGTGCTCGTTCTGGCCTTCTGCTTTAATGTTCAGGTTGCATTTAGCCGCATCAGAGAATGATTTAAAGAAATGGAAGAACATTTCAGTAGGCATTTCTCCGATCTTTTCGCGTTTGAAATCAGCATCCCAAACTATCCAGTTCCGTCCGCCAAAATCAATAGCTACTTGTGCCAGGCAATCATCCATAGGCAGGCAGAAGCCATAACGCTCTATACCGCGCTTATCGCCCAATGCCTTGGCAAACAGCTCACCTAAAGCAATGCCGGTATCTTCGATTGTGTGATGTTCGTCTATGTGCAGGTCGCCTTTTACATTCACTTCCAGGTCGATGCTGCCATGACGGGCTATCTGATCCAGCATGTGGTCAAAAAAATGCACGCCTGTTGATACTTTGGCGTCGCCTTTTCCGTCAAGGTTAACCCTGATATAAATGTCAGTCTCTTTGGTTGTGCGGCGATGTTCCGCCACGCGCTCACCAAGTTTCAAAAATTCGTATATCTTTTGCCAGTCGGTAGTTTCCAATGCGATAACATCCTGTAGGGCATCATGCTGTTCCTGTGTAAACTCAGCGCCTCCGAGATTCGGATTACTGTTGAGCCAGATAGCTTTAGCCCCCAGGTTTTTCGCCAGGATCACATCATTCTTGCGGTCGCCAATGGTATAAGAATTCTTCAGGTCGTATTTTTCTGTATCAAAGTATTCCGTCAGCATAGCAGTACCCGGTTTGCGGGTAGGGGCGTTATCTTTCGGAAAGGTCCTGTCGATATGAAAAGCTGAAAACTTTACCCCTTCATTTTCAAATGTCGATATGATGAAATTCTGCACCGGCCAGAAGGTATCTTCAGGATATGAAGCGGTGCCCAATCCATCCTGGTTGCTGATCATCACCAACTCAAAATCCAGTTCTTTAGCTATCCTGGGAAGCCAGGTTAATGCACCGGGATAAAACTGCAATTTGGCAAATGAATCGATCTGCTCATCCGGTGGTTCCAGTATCAGGGTGCCATCACGGTCAATGAAGAGTATGCGTTTTAAATTATCCATTTATAATTTTCTTTATGCTAAATTCCATGCTGCGTGGTTTGTCCATCAAATACAAATCAGCTTTTGCAGACAGACTTCTCGCCTTGATCTTGACATGGCTTTTGTTTAATGTTAATTTCGATATCCAAAAGTATAATTGATTTTTTTCCGCAATGCCTATTTGTATCCTTCCCGATTTTCCTGTCGATTTTTCTTTAATATTTAAGAAAATAGGATTGCCTTCTTCCATACTTCTCGAAAAATAGGTAACCGTAGTAAGGTAATCTTTATTTTCAGCAGTGAGATGCTTCAATTCCGTATCAAGACCACTTTTTTTAACCTCGTCAATTGTTGAGTTAATGATCGATTGATCGAGGCCATCAATATTGGTAATGTCGTTTAAGCCATCGATAATAGCATTTAAAACTATCTCTTCTTTTTCTTTATTTGTTTGTTTCAAATAATTATCATAATCAATTACGGCTAACCCACATACATACCAGTCCTCTAAGGCAATAGAGCCCTTTAAACAATCTTCAAAACTTTTTGCTACTTGTACATATAAATGATGGTAGGTTGGACAGGTGAGCTCCTTATTTCTTAGTATGTTAAGAAATATCTCGGCATATTGATAATCATATGGATATAATACTTTTTCCGGTAATCTGGGAGCGTACACCCTAAAATCCTTTATAACCTTATTTTTGGGCTTTTGATTTTTTAGTCTTTCTTCCCTAAAATTAACTGCACACTCCAATGTATTCATTTACTCTATTGATTTGATACGTTAAAGTTTTTCAACGTCTTTAATAACGTTTCATTTTCTTCCGGCGTACCAACGGTTATGCGCAGGCTTCCCTCGCAAAGCTCTACTTTAGAGCGGTCGCGGACAATGATGCCCTTACTTACTAGGAAGTTATAGATGCCCTTCGGATCGGTGGTTTTTACCAGTATAAAATTAGCGTCGGAAGGGTAAATGTCCAGCACAAAATCAAAGTCCTTTAATCCAAGTACCAGCCTATCGCGCTGTATTAAAGTTTCCTTTATCCATGCATTTACTTGGTCAACATTTTGCAGCGCCTGTAGCGCCAGTTGCTGCGACGCCTCATTTACATTGTAAGGCGGCTTCACTTTGTTCATCACCTCGATGATCTCCTCGCTGGCAAAGGCCATACCGACACGTAAGCCTGCCAATCCCCACGCTTTTGAAAGTGTTTGCAGCACTACCAGGTTAGCATATTCGGTTAGTTCCTGTATAAAGGTTTTCTGCCTGCTGAAGTTAATATAAGCCTCATCGATCACTACAATACCGTTAAAATTAGCCAGGATAGTTTCCACGTCTTCGCGGTGCATCGAGTTGCCGGTAGGGTTATTAGGCGAGCAGATAAATATCAGCTTGGTATGTTCGTCAATCGCTTCGGCAATCCCTTCCAAATTCAATTGATATTCTTCGGTCAGGTGAACCTTTTTAATGGCGATGTCGTTGATATTCGCCGAAACCTCGTACATCCCGTAAGTTGGCGGAACCAGTATCACATTGTCAACGCCAGGATTACAAAAGCTTCTGAACAGGATGTCTATCGCTTCATCACTACCATTACCCAGGAAAATATTGCGTGGCGGCACGCCTTTGATCTCGCTTAAACGCTTTTTAACTTCGTATTGCAAAGGGTCAGGGTAGCGGTTATAATTCTGATCCAATGGCGAACCGAAAGCATTCTCATTCGCATCTAAGTACACACTTGCCTCACCCTGGAACTCATCACGTGCGGACGAATAGGGTTTGAGATCGCGGATGTTATTTCTTAATATGTTGTTTATATCAAACATTGTTACTCTTTTTCAAACACGTCATGTTGAGGTTCTCGAAACGTAGTGGGAAGGCCCTGCACCATACTTCGAGTGCCTCAGTATGACACTTTTCTTTTTTTATATTGGCGAATGTCATGTTGAGGTTCTCGAAACATGCGGGCAAAGGCCCTTGCACATACTTCGAGTACCTCTCCAAAGGAGTCCTATGGACAGTATGACACTCCTTTTATTTCATTCTCACACTTACTGCATTCTTATGTGCCTGCAATCCTTCCAATTCGGCCAGCGTTTCCACTGTTGAACCGATATTTTTGATACCTTCCGGCGTGATATGCTGAAAGGTGATCTTCTTCACAAACGAATCCACCGAAACACCTGAATATGCCCTGGCATAGGCGCTGGTTGGCAAGGTATGGTTTGTTCCCGAAGCATAATCACCTGCACTTTCCGGTGTCAGGTTACCCAGGAAAACCGAGCCTGCATTAATAATGCCTCCGGTTATCTGTTGCCATTTATCCGTAGCTAATATCAAATGCTCCGGTGCATATTGGTTGCTGAATTGCATGGCCTCATCCAGCGTATCGGTTATGACGATATAAGAATTAGCAATGGCTTTTGCAGCAATTTCCGAGCGTGGAAGAACCGGTAGCTGTTTGTTTAGCTCGGCTAATGTCTTTTCTGCAATATTTTTTGAGGTTGTCACCAAAACCGACTGGCTGTCTATGCCATGTTCAGCCTGAGCAAGCAGGTCTGCCGCCACAAATTCAGGCATGGCGCTTTCATCTGCGATAACCAACACTTCAGACGGGCCTGCAGGCATATCAATCGCTGTATTGGTGGTGGACTGCACAATGGTTTTAGCCTTGGTTACGTATTGGTTTC
>JBQCEA010000669.1:0-3488 GCA_051960695.1 Mucilaginibacter sp.
GGTATTGAAAAAGTACTGGAATGCGCGGGCGTTTACGTACATTTATATGGCAAAGCGCTTACCAAACCTTTCCGTAAAATGGGGCACGTAACGATTGTCGATACCGACCGTGAAAAAGCCATCGAGAAAGCAAGGTTTGTGCAAAAGACTTTAAAAGTGGTGAGTTAAACAATCTATATGTACGAAATCAAGATTTACAAATCAAGATGGAAGGCGGTTAAATTAATTTTACTTTCATTGCCATTTGTAGTAGTTAGTTTGTATGACATTTTAACACATTCTATTAACATGTCACCGTCACTCAGTTGGTTTGCACTTTGCTTTTTTGGCTTAGGAATACCAATAGGGCTTTTTAATTTGTTTGACATGCGCCCCGAAATGGTGCTAAATGAAAATGGAATATTTGACCGTATGTCTTATGGCGTTTTTGTTAAAAATCCGAACAAGGGATTTGTAACATGGAATTCGATTGAAGATGCTTGGATAAAAAGTTATCAGGGCGAATCACCTCAAGGAACTCCTACTTCTAAACAAGATTTTATTTGTATAAAACTGAATAAAGAAGCAGCTTCTAAAATAAAAAAAAGCAAACTTTCAGACACATTAGGTTTTGGAGATTATAATATCCCGTTGATGAATCTAAAAAAATTTGATCAACACAGATTCTTTCATTAATAAAAGAGATGAGAAATTCAGACATTCATCAAAAGGAAAGTCTGTTGAAAAACTTAAATCAATAAAACACCTTTACACCTCATGAACACATCACCCAAAGTAGGTATCATTATGGGCAGCAAATCAGACCTGAATGTGATGCAGGATGCTGCCGATGTTTTAAAGGAATTAGGCGTAGCTTACGAAATAACTGTAGTATCGGCACACCGTACGCCCGAACGCATGTTCAGCTATGCTAAATCCGCTGCCGACCGTGGTTTAAAAGTGATCATCGCTGGTGCCGGTGGCGCAGCGCACCTGCCGGGTATGGTAGCTTCATTAACCTATTTGCCTGTTATTGGCGTTCCGGTAAAGTCGAGTAATTCTATTGATGGGTGGGATTCTATACTCTCTATCCTTCAAATGCCAAATGGCATCCCTGTAGCTACGGTAGCCTTAAATGCCGCAAAAAATGCAGGAATATTAGCAGCGCAAATCGTTTCAACAGGTGATGAAACACTTGTACAAAACCTTATCAGTTACAAAGAGCAACTGAAGCAAAAGGTTGAGGAATCGGCAAGGGAGATGGAAAACAATAGTTGAATAAGTTGATTAAGAGAGAAGTTGATTGGGTTCAATAGGCACTAATCTCCAGTCTCTAATCTCTATCCTCCACCATCAATTCATCATTGGATTTTCCGGAAAATTGGCAATATGCGCATAGCGCTGGCCGAGGCCTATTACCACCTGCCGCCAAAGGTTTTGTTCGTCGTGGGTAAAAAGCACGTCGTTTTGAAATTGGTCGGTCACAATCCAGGTATCTTCCATCATTTCGGCATCAAGCTGCCCGGCGGTCCAGCCCGAATAACCTGCAAAGAATTTGATCTCCTCTTCTGAAAGCTGGTATGATTTCACCAACTCTTTGACTTTTTCAAAATCGCCGCCCCAGTAAATACCTTCAGCAATTTCAACACCACCATCGATCTTTTCAGGCACCCGGTGAATAAAGTGAAGCGTATCAGTCTCTACCGGTCCACCTACAAATACAGGTATCTCTGCATAAGCCATATCTGGTATTAGGTCGCCCAATAAATAATCACTCTGATGGTTCAATACGAAGCCCATCGCCCCCATATCAGCATATTCAGTAAGTAATATTACCGAACGTTTAAAATTCGGGTCGATCATAAATGGTTCAGATAGCAGCAGGCGTCCTGCGTCCGGGGCGGTTAAACTCAGCATAAACTAACTTTTTATTATTATAACGAGTTATATAAAAATATGTTCATTTATTAAAATATGAAATACCTACATAATGTACGGAATAATTAATTTGTAAGTTTGCTAAATGAACCTCGAAGAGATACAAAATATACGGAATGAATATCATGCGGCGTTATTATCTGAAAAAGACAGTGATGACAATCCGATAAAGCAATTTGATAAATGGTTCAGCGAAGCGCTAAAATCGCAGCAGCACGAACCCACTGCCATGACGTTGGCTACGGCAACATCAGACGGCCGGCCATCAGCCAGGATCGTATTGATGAAGGGTTTCAATAATGAAGGGTTCAGCTTTTATACCAATTACCTGAGCAGGAAAGGCAAGGAAATAGCTAAAAATCCGCTCGGCGCGTTAACTTTTTTTTGGGATACTTTGGAGAGACAAGTGCGCATTGAGGGCACTATAGAAAAACTGAGTAAAGAGGAATCTGAGAAATACTTTCATTCTCGTCCAAAAGGCAGCCAGGTTGGTGCGGTAGCTTCGCCACAGAGCCAGGAGATCGATAGTCGTGCCGGATTAGAAAAAAAATGGGAAGAATTGGATGCACAATACGCTAATAAGGAGGTTCCTAAACCGGCGCATTGGGGTGGTTATATTTTAAAACCAAGAATGATAGAATTTTGGCAAGGCCGGCCAAGCCGCCTGCACGACAGGATACTGTATAAAAAGATCGATAACAAAAACTGGAAAAAAGTTCGCCTTGCCCCATGAGTTTAGAAGAAATTAAAGCACTATTGACAACTAAATTTGGCGAAGCGGTAGTTATAGGAGAAGAACCAACGGGACTACAACCAGCCTTACTGATAGCACCTGAACGTATTGCAGAGGTATGCCTCGAACTACGGGATAATCCAAAAACTTATTTTGACTTTCTTTCGTGCTTAAGTGGCGTCGATTATGGCGTTGAGGCCAACCGTTTTGGCGTGGTTTATCACCTGGCCTCTATACCCTATCAAACGCGGCTTACTTTAAAGGTAAGCAAGGAAAATGACAGAGATGAGGATGAATTACCTTCATTTCCAAGTATTTCATCAGTTTATGGCGCTGCCGACTGGCATGAACGTGAAGCTTATGAAATGATCGGGATATTTTTTGAAGGTCACCCTGATCTGCGGAGGTTATTACTGCCTGATGACTGGGAAGGCTATCCATTAAGGAAAGATTATACGACAGTAGATAAATATTATAAAGGAATTAAGATCGATTGATTTCGGATTAAAAGCTAAAGGGATGTCACCCTGAGGCTCTCGAAGGGTGAGCGTAGGCCTTTGCCCACATGTTTCGAAAGCCTGGCCAAAGGATTCCTTTGGACAACATGACACCCAACTTTAAAAAGACTATCGGACTAACGGTTAACAAATTGAATATTACAAATTCGAAATACGAAGAAGCTCTGCAAAGGTATCAGCAAAAGATAGCCAACGCTGCTACAGAAGAAATGGTGCTGAACATGGGTCCGCAGCACCCGTCGACCCATGGCGTTCTGCGGCTTGAATTGATCACCGACGGCGAAATAGTTAAGGAGGTTATTCCGCACATCGGTTACCTG
>JBQCEA010000670.1:0-6074 GCA_051960695.1 Mucilaginibacter sp.
AACCAGCATAGTGATCACCTTAGTTGGCATTGCAATAATTGTTTTTTGCCAAATTTATTTTCGCCCAGCAATTAACCTTGTTGATTCAGATACCATGTCTGTAACGCCGGAAGGTATAAGAAGCTCACGATGGCCGCTATTCATCGGTATACTTACAACATTCGTTGGCATCGTATTTTATTTAGTTGCCACACATGATAAAACTGCTAAAAGAAAATAATCTTAATATGATTTTTTGTAAAAGGGATATATCGTTGATATATCCCTTTTTTATTTCCCTGCTAAAGGTATCGCAAAACTACAAGTACCGGGAATGAACCTGAACCAAACTTCCCTGTTAAAAATTAACTTTTCACTCAATCATTGCTCTCCCGGCCGCTTTAGTTTTCGCTTTTCACTTCACTTCTTTTTATTAACTGCCAATTAATCAATAACTTATTGTTTTTATTTTGTTTATAGCTGATAATCAATTAAATAAGTTAAAAAAACACTGCTTTTTCTATAACCTGAAAGGCCGGGATTTCGTATAAGGATAACAGATGGTTCCGAAAAGGACCAGACGTGATTGATGATGAGGGAGTTAAAGAACTGATCAGACAAATACCCCCAAAGAAAGTCGGTATTATATGAATAAAACATCTACCAAACATTTATTCTTATTTCTGATATTAAGCCTTATTTCGTTCGCACGTGCATTCTCGCAAACCATAACCGTAGGAAATGTTGATCCGGGGCCGTATGGGCAAGGCTCAACCATCAGTGTTCCGATAAGCGTCAATGATGCAGGCGGTTGCATTAACCAGAGCAATACATTTAATATTTATTTGTCTGACGCATCAGGTAATTTCCCTTCCGGGGGAACCCTCATCGGTAGTTATAACGGCTTTTATGCAGGCTTTGTAGATGGTAAAATACCCGCTGGTACGCCTGCGGGCACAAATTATAAAATCAGGATACAATCAACCTCTCCTGCTACAACCAGCACTACTTCGGCAGCTTTTACTATTAATAATAAAGGAGCAGTAGTTGCGTCGGTCAGCTCACAGTCTATCAATGGTACCAATACAAATGTTTTTGGCCGATGCATCGGTTTAAATAATGCACCATTTACTATTACAAATACCTCGGCACCGGGCACAACCGTTACCGCAAGTTTTTATAACGAGCAAACCCATGCGTACGAGGGCACTAACGTACCGATCCCTGCCGGGGGATATACCTTTACCGCTGCAACCAGCAACTATACTGTAACCGTTAAAACAGTTGATGCAAGTGGAACCGTCGGCACGTATAGTTACCAGCTCATTAACAACCTTACCCGTAGTAATATTGGTTCTACAGGTAATGGTTTCGTCTGCTTAAGTAATGGCAAAGGCGATCTGTCTTTTAATATTGATATTTCATCATTAGCGGGTGGTATACAAGTAAACTATCCCGGAAACGTATATATACTCGATTGGGGCGATGGTACTTCAACTACCTATACCTTTTGCCAACTAAAAGCGCTGAACGGTATTGTAACACATACCTTCACGCTGCCATCCTGCGGTAAAACGGGCAACGGCGTAGCCAACTCATTTTATGTGTCGAACCAGCCGCAAAGCCCATACTGCGGGCAGGTAAATGCGCCTCCGGGTGTGTCGGCAAAGGTTTTGATCGTACCGATAACCAAGTTCACCGCTCCGGCTATTGCCTGTGCGGGTTCTGCGCTTACAATACCCAATACATCGCAACCAGGGCCTGATCCAAATAATACGGTATCACCTACCTGCGATAACAACCCCGGAACCTTGTATGACTGGTACCTCGACGGTGTACCTGTACCGGGCTACCAGGGCGTTCCGCTTGCGAAGTCATTTGTTCTGCCCGCTACTACGCCTCATGGTACACATACTATTTTACTGCATACCGAACTTGGCGGAGGATATTGCCCATCTACTGATTATTCGCAAACCATCTGTCTGGAGAATCCTCCCAAACCGGCATTTACCATACCAAAAGAAATTTGTATTACATCAGGAGCAGTAACGCCGGTCAATACTTCAGTTACAGACGCAACTTGCAGTGTACCTAAATATACATGGACAGTAACCGGCCCTGCCGGTGTTAATTATGCAGGCGGTACGAATGCGAATAGCCCAACGCCGCAGTTTGTTTTCACAACAGGTGGTGTATACAATGTTCAGCTTGCTATTTCATCCGGAGGTTGCGGACAAGTGACGGCTACACAAACGATATTAGTGGATACTGCACCGTCTGCAACACTTGCTCCCAATACAACTATCTGCGGTAATAACCTCACGCTAAGTTTTGATCCGACACAAACTGTTACTAAAACCACTTTAACAGGCACTGCACAAAAACAGGCTACCACTTATGTCTGGACCGTTACTGGAGGTGCTTACAACTTTACAGGAGGCACCAACCAAAATAGCCAATATCCCAAGATCATATTCTCGGATTATGCGACCTATACTATTACCGTAGTTCACCAAAACTCGTGCGGAACAGTGACGGCTACGCAGAAACTAACATTTGTTCAGGCGCCTACAGTAATTGCCGGGCCCGATCAAACAGTTTGTGCGAGTACGCCTGCGGCAACATTAGCAGGATCGATAACAGGCACTTATACCAGTTTCCAATGGGTTGGCGGTAATGGTACTTTTTCGCCCAGCCGGAATGTTTTAACGCCGACCTATACGCCTACCAACGCTGAGATCACTGCTGGTAATGTGAGTTTGACCTTACAGGTAACAACGACCCTGCCTGCACCTTGTAATATTGTTACGGATGCCGTTACCATCAATATTACACCAACGGCAATGATCACCAGCCCGCCTTCTGTTGCGGTATGTTCTAGTCAGCCATTGAATTACACTATAACGGCCAATTATCCTGATGCAACGTTTGCATGGACGGCTACTTTGACTTCAGGAACAGCTACGGGATTTACATCATCAGGCACAGGCAGCAGTATAAACGATATCATAACCAATACCGGCAGTACTGATGCGGTTGTTAAATATTCTATTTTACCTACATTGAACGGATGCCCTGGCACACCATTTACGCTTACGGCAACTATTCATCCGTTACCATTAATTACCGCTGCACCGGCTAACTCGCCTAATTGCAGCAACCAGCCTGCTAACATCGTATTCAAATCAAATGTTGCCAATACCACCTATACCTGGACAAGCTCAGCTGACCCGGGAATAACGGGCAACTCAACGCAGTCAACACCTCTTGCAACTAATAGTATACAAGATATATTAGTAAATACAGGCACAACGCCAGCAACAGTTACCTACATTGTTACACCTTATAATGGCACGTGCCCCGGCCCTCCGGTAACCACTTCCATAATCATTCAGCCGCCTCCTATAACTGCTAAGGCAGGGCCGGATGATGAGATATGCAGCGTTTCTACTTACATATTAAAAGGGAATAGCCCTTCGCCGGGCACAGGTAAATGGACGGAGATACAAGGGCCGGCTGGGGTAACCTTTTCAAATGTATCAGATCCTAACGCTACGATAAACGGGTTACTGCCGGGCAATGTGTATCAGTTTCAGTGGACCATCACAAGCTCGCCAGGCTGCCCTACAAGCAGCAGCGTAGTGAATATAACGGTAGATAAACCTCCTATGGGTGGTGTTACCGGGCCTGATGCAACGGTATGCTCAGGCAGCAACGGCGGACAGGTGACTTTGACCGGCTACTTCGGCACGATAGTCCGCTGGGAATCATCAACAGATAATGGCTCTACATGGCAGCCAATCGCCAATACCGCTACGGTGCTGTCTTTTTCAAACTTAAATCAGACCACACAGTATCGGGCTATGGTGCATAGTACAAGCCTTTGCGATGATGTACCTTCAACCGTTACTACCATTACCGTTGGTGCACTGCCTATTGCATCTATGCCTGGCCCCGACGATGTGGTTTGCGGTGTAACAGTTTATAACCTGCATGCTAATGATCCAGCACCAGGAACCGGCAAGTGGACAGTAGCAAGCGGCCCTCCGGGAGTGACTTTTTCTAATGATACTGATCCAAATGCAACAGTCAGCAATTTGATACCAGGAAGCGTTTACCAGTTTAAGTGGACTATTACCGGTTCGCCAAGCTGCCCGCCGAACAGTAATGTGGTGAACATTACCATCGAAAAACCACCAGCCGGGGGTACAACAACCGCTAATCCGGCTACAGTTTGTGCCGGAAGTAACAATGGTCAGGTCACCTTAGCAGGCCAATACGGCACTATAATAAGGTGGGAATTTTCTATCGATGGCGGCACTACCTGGCAGCCAATTGCCAACACCACGCCAACATTGTCATACTCCAATTTAACACAGACCACCCAATACCGTGCAATACTACAAAACGGTACTACCTGCGGTAATGCAAGCTCAACAGCGGCTACCATTACTGTTAATCCTCCGCCGGTTGCTTCAATGCCCGGACAGGACGACGAGGTTTGTAACATAACAAGTTATACTCTACACGGTAACAACCCGGCACCCGCAACAGGCAAGTGGACGGTAGTAAGTGGCCCTGCCGGTGCAACTTTCGCTGATGATACCGATCCTAATGCCACCGTTAGCGG
Organism: Mucilaginibacter sp.; assembly: GCA_051960695.1. Taxonomy (GTDB): domain Bacteria; phylum Bacteroidota; class Bacteroidia; order Sphingobacteriales; family Sphingobacteriaceae; genus Mucilaginibacter. The sequence goes on from JBQCEA010000670.1 coordinate 4,610, forward strand.
ATTGGTACCCGGCAATGTTTACCAGTTCAGGTGGACTATAACCGGATCACTGGGCTGTTCACCAAACACAAACGTGGTCAATATCACTATTGATAAGGCCCCAATTGGGGGTACAACGTCAACAAACGCTACGGTATGTTCAGGCGGCAACAACGGTACTATTACTTTAACAGGATATTTCGGCACCATCGTTCGCTGGGAATCATCCATAGATAATGGTGCTACATGGCAGCCAATCCCTAATAATGGTACTACCCAGGCTTATCTCAACCTGACACAAACAACTGAGTACCGCGCCATTCTGCAAAACACAGCGCTGTGCGGTGAAGTACCGTCAACACCTACTATTATTACCGTAAACCCAACAACGCCAATAGCCGATGCCGGTAAAGATTACAATATCTGTAACGAAACAACTATTACCTTAAAAGGTAATGATCCGGCGCCGTTCCAGGGGGTATGGACGCAAACAGCAGGGCCAACGGTAACTATTGCTAACCCCAACAGTTATCAAACACAGGTTACAGGCCTGGCAAAAGGTAATGTTTATACCTTCCAATGGACCATCAAGGGCTTACCGCCATGCGGTGATACGCAGTCGTCCATTACAATTGGTGCTTATGCCGATGTAACACCAAGCTTTACTATGAGCCCGGACCATAGCTGCGGGCCGATCACCGTTGCGTTTACCAATACCTCCACGCCAACCCCAACAGGTACTTTTGTTTGGGATTTTGGTGATGGCACGCCGGCGTTCACAGGGGTGAATCCTCCGTCGCATACCTTTCAGCCTTCGGCTGATGGTTCGGAGATCACATATAAGATCACGCTTACACCTGCCAGTAACTGTAATGTGCAGGCGCCTTATGTTGCTTATGTAAAGGTTAGTCCGGCTGTACCTGTCGCCAAAATGCTGCCGAACCAAACTTCTGCCTGCGGCAACTTTACACTGACGGCTAAAAACCTTTCACCGGGCAATAACGCGCAATATGATTTTTACCTGAAAGATGCGAACGGCACTGTGGTACAGCATTTAACTTATCCTGATACAAGGGATGCCACATTCCAGCCGATAAACCCAACAGTGGCCACCAATTATACGGTGTATGTGGTAGCTACCGATAAGTGCGGTAACCAGGGCTCGTCCCCTCCTATTATTATTTCACTGGCCCCCTCGGGCCTGGTTTCAGGCATACAGCTTAAGGATAATGTTGAATCGGTATGTTTAGGGAACCCGATAACATTCCAGAACATTTCAACCGGAGGCGACCGCTTTGTTGTTACGATATACGATGCCCGGAAAAATGCTTTGCTAACACTTCCAATGGGCACCGGCGACCTTAACTATACGCCAACTGCTACGGGTACCTATTTCGTATCGATTGTGGCAGGTAACGACGGTTGCGGTGATGCACCGGCATCCGATTTGAAAGCATTTTTTGTTTATCCTAATCCTGAACCGGGC
>JBQCEA010000671.1:0-3123 GCA_051960695.1 Mucilaginibacter sp.
AATTATAACAACCAACTCAATAGCAATGCCTCCAACCTGGTGCGGAATATCAATAATGTTTTGCGGCGCAACAGGCGTATTTTAGAGGAGCTGAACCCGACGGGCAAAACCAAAACTACTCTTCAAAAGTTAGCTGCCAAAGGTTTTAATTTCGAATACTTTACCAGCCTATACCAAACGCAAAAGGGAAGCACCTATCACTTTTGTTATGAGTATGGTTATCTGCCATTAGATAATGATGAATTTCTGCTGGTTAAAAAGGAAAAGCAGATGGATTGATCTATTTGTCTGCCGGGGCTTCTCTTTTACTCATCAGCAAACCCAAACTCATTATAATACTGGTGCCTAATATTACTACGAACAGCAGTCCGGTTTCAATGCCTTTTATTCTTAATTCTTTAGGCAGATTGTAATAAAGCAATACGCTAATGAGCCCGCGGGGTACCAATACCAGCTCAGGCATCAATTCTATCTTCGATACAAATTTGATATAGATAAAGCGGATAATATAGATAGTAAGCAATATGGCGCCGCCTGTTCCTAGTATGGTCCAGCTTTGTAGTTGGGTCACATCCATTGAAAATCCAAACAAAACGAAGAAAAACGTCCGCATAATAAATGCGCTTTCAGCCGATAGTTGTAATAACTGCTTTAACTCGAAACGAAACCCGGCATAAAGAAAGTTTTTACGAAACCAGGGGATCTTGATCTGGTCGGCATTGTTGAGGAATAATCCAAACGATAATACCACAATCAGCGCCGAAAGATGGTACGACTGCCCGATGGCATACACCAGTATGATAAGTGATATAATAAGAAAGAACTTAATATGATGCGAAATATGGCCTATAAGATAAAGCAGAAAAAGGCATGAACCTATAGCAAAAAGAAGTATGATAATTAGCTCCATCGCTAAACCGGTAAAAGCTGGTATATCAAACCTCGTGTTGCTTATGGCAAAATTGAACAGGATGATGGCCAGTATATCAGAAAATGAGGATTCATAGATAATGAATTCCCGCTTTTGTTTACTGATGCCGGCTGAGGATGGTATAGCAATAGACGAACTGACCACACAAAAGGGTATGGCATTTATAAAGCAGCGGTATATGGGCTGATCACTGAGGTAATATATGATAGCTGTAATAGATGCGCAGGTGAGTAGTAATATGATGAGTGCTGAAAAGAATGTCTTTTTAATAATGGCATTTTTAGCCTGGCTATATTTTAACTCAAGCGAGCCCTCGAATACGATCAATATCAAACCAAGCGTACCGAGAGCCGGAAGAATGATAGTGAAATCATAGGTCTTAAAGCCAAAATAATCAATAGCTTGTTTGATCGCTATTCCTAAGAATAGCAATAACAGAACCGAGGGCAGTTTGATCTTACCCGCTATAAGGTCGAACAGGTACGAAAAAATTACCAGTCCGCTTAAAATGATCAAAGTAGTGTACGTGGTCAAAGCCGAATCGGTAATTTAAAGGTGACATTCAGATACTAAATTAATGCTTTAATGTTAACTATTTGCTAAGAAGGCAAATGTGAGGGCCCATGCCTCTTCAGATGCCGCCTTGTTATAGCTGGCACGTTCGTCGCAGTTAAAACCATGATCGGCATAGGATATCTTCACATTAATAAAATCTTTACCAGCCGCTTCCATCCCTTTAAGAGCAGTGTGAATATTTTCTGATTTAATATGTTTATCCAATCCGCCCCAATAAAACAATTGTTTACCATGTAATTGCGGGCAACGGTCAATCAATGCATCTATCCCAGATCCATAATAAGATACCGCCGCTTTTACAGGCAAAATGCTATTGGTAATAAATGATACCCGGCCACCCATGCAATAGCCAACACAGTATATCTTGTCTTTGTCAATATTTTCCTGGCTGCTGAGCCATTCGTAGGTCGCATTTATATCGGCCTCAAGGTTTTCATTGGTCAGGGCAGATGTGTGCGGCTTCACAGTTTCGAAATTGGTATAGTCGCCTTCAAATCCTCTTGGTGCTGTGCGATGAAACAACTCCGGGCAAACAGCGGCATATCCTGCCTCTGCAAATCTGTCGGTCACTTTTCGCATATGGTGGTTTACGCCGAATGCTTCCTGCCAGACCATAATGCCGGGCACTTTGCCTGAAGTATTTTGAGGGAACGCAGTGTACGCTGCCATTTCGCTGCCATCTGAAACTTTGAGGTCGATATAGTTTGACTGGTTTTCCATAGTTGATTGATAACACCCGAAATTAAACAAAGTTCAAACATCAGTTCGTTAAAATTCATAAAGTATGTTATGACAAAACCGTGAGTTTACTTCGGTGTTAACTTTTCATATTTGGCAGAAAATAAATGTTATGCCCCATCTCTTCTCACCTTTGAAAATTAAAGACATCGAATTTAAGAACCGTATTATGGTTTCGCCTATGTGCGAATATTCCAGCACTGACGGCTTTGCGAACGACTGGCACCTGGTGCACCTTGGCAGTTTTGCCGTTGGCGGCGCTTCGCTGGTAATTACCGAAGCCACAGCAGTATCACCTGAAGGCCGGATAAGTCCCGGCGACCTGGGTATCTGGAAAGATGAACACATTGAAAAGCTGAAACAGATAACTGATTTTATTCATCAGCACGGTGCTGCCGCCGGTATACAACTGGCGCATGCAGGCCGCAAAGCAAGTCACCAGGTTCCATGGGAAGGAGGAAAGCAAATTCCATCAAATGCCGAAGCAGGATGGAAAACCTTAGCGCCAAGTGCTATTGCGTTTACCGAAGCGGAAGAAGCGCCTGAGGAACTGGATAAGGCTGGAATTGAGAAAATCAAAGCAGATTTTAAAGCGGCAACAAAAAGGGCGGTAGAAGCAGGCTTTGATGTAATAGAGATACATGGCGCGCACGGCTATTTGATACATGAGTTTTACTCGCCTTTGAGCAACCATCGCACAGATGAATACGGCGGATCATTTGAGAACCGTATCCGTTTGCTGCTTGAGGTGGTTGATTCGGTAAAAGAAGTTTGGCCCAATGGTAATCCATTGTTTGTACGGATATCTTCAACCGATTGGACCGAAGGCGGCTGGACTGCTGACGACTCATCGGCATTAGCTGAAGTTTTAAAGGAAA
>JBQCEA010000672.1:0-3198 GCA_051960695.1 Mucilaginibacter sp.
TTAGTATTGCAGGCAGAAAAATCATGGGAAATATGGACCTCAAAAGAAAAGCATCCTTGAAAAATTTACTGTTAGCATTAGCGGTGGTTACGTTCTTTGGAGCGTGTCATAGTACCCCTGATTATTCGCCTAAACCACGCGGTTATTTCCGCATATACTACCCCAAACGGGCATACCGTAAATTTGATACCATATACCCGTTTACCTTCATTTATCCAACCTATGCTTATATAGAAAAGGATAAAACACCGCAGAAAAATGATAAAAAACTGCTTAACATGAAATACCTGCTCAATATGCAGTTCCCGCAATTTAACGGAACGTTGCACTTGAGCTATGAAACTATAACATCTAAACAGGTATTTGATGAACTGACTGAAGATGCCCGCGCCTTTGCTTTTAAGCATACCATTAAAGCTACGTCTATCGACCAGGCTATTATTCACAATCCTGAGCGTAAAATTTACGGTATCTATTACACCATCGATGGTAACGCGGCATCGTCTATCCAGTTTTTCATTACCGATAGTGTAAAAAACTATATGCGCGGTGCATTGTATTTCAATACTCCGCCAAGGCTTGATTCAATACAGCCGGTGCTGAATTTTGTAAAGAAGGATGTAGACACGCTGATCAAAACCTTCAGGTGGAAAGGAGATTGATGAAGAATTTCGGAATTCGGATGTTCGATTCCGAATTTGACATAGTACCTTATTCTATTAATCTGAAATTGAAAATCCGAAATTCTAAATCGAAACATGGCAAAACTTCATTCATTCGTTAATAACCCTTTCCAGGAAAATACTTATATCCTGTTTGATGAAACGCATGAATGCATCATTATCGATCCGGGAATGTATACCGCTTCCGAGCAAAATGCTGTGGTTAACTTTATCCGGGATAACCAATTAAAACCGGTTCAGCTGCTGAATACGCATTGTCATATTGATCATGTATTGGGCAACAAATTCGTTTTTGACCAGTACTGGTTAAAGCCACGTTTCCATAATGGTGAATCTTATGTGCTGGCGTCTGTACCTGCCTATGCACCGCAAATGGGTATGCGATATGAACCATCACCCCTGCCAGACCATTACCTGTCCGAATCTGGAACCATCTCATTTGGCAACACCGAATTGGAGATCGTTTATGCTCCCGGTCATTCACCCGCTCATGTATGTTTTTATGATGAGGCCGATAACCTGCTTATTGGCGGTGATGTGCTTTTCCGCGGCAGTATTGGCCGTACGGACCTGCCCGGAGGCGATTACGACCTGCTGATCGATAACATTAAACAAAAGCTATTTACCCTGCCTGATGATTGCGTTGTTTATCCCGGCCATGGCTCCGAAACAACCATTGGTTTTGAGAAGCAGAACAATCCATTTTTTACATAATACTTTTGTTTACGTAGCTTTAAAGCCATAACGTATTGTAAAATAATCAAGCCTGTTGAACACCTCCATCTACATAGCCAAGCGGTACCTGTTCTCGCGTAAAAAGATGCATGCCATCAATATTATTTCGGGCATATCAACGCTCGGAGTATTTATCGGCAGTGCTGCATTGGTGATCATTTTATCTGTATTTAATGGCTTTGAGAAGGTCATTCTGTCGTTATATAGCAACTTCACACCCGAGATGAAGATCGAGCCGCGGGAGGGCAAAACCTTTGATCCGAACACACCTTTTTTCAATTCCTTACGCCACGACCCTAAACTATTCTCATTCACGGAAGTGCTGGAAGAAAAGGCACTGATCAGGTATGGATCTACAGGCCAGTATATTGGTACTGTACGCGGAGTGAGCGACGATTTTTTGAAGAACAAACGGTTGGATAGCACTATTGAAAAAGGTTCATTTACGCTGAAAGCGAATGGCCGTTTTTACGCTGTAATAGGTGCTACCGTGCAAAGCAAATTATCTGTCAATATCAACGACCAGCTTTCGCCGCTGGTAATATATACGCCGAAACGTACAGCATCAACCTCAGCTGACCCGATGAGCGAGTTCGAGATGCGGTATATTTATCCTTCGGGAATTTTCAGTATCCAGCAGGATTTTAACAGCCTCATCATAACGCCGATAGATTTTATGCGCGATCTGCTGAATGAGCCCAAAAATGTTTCGGCCATCAACCTCAACTATAAAAAAGGCACTGATCTTAAAGCGGTGGAAAGCGACCTGAACGATAAGATCGGCAGTATGTTTACTATCAAAAACCGCATAGAACAGGATGCCGATCTGTATAAGACCCTGAACTACGAGCGTTGGTTCATCTTTATGATACTGACCTTTGTAGTTATTATTGCCATTTTTAACCTTGTTGGTTCGCTCACTATGTTAGTGATCGATAAACAGAAAGATATTGCCATTTTAACCAGTCTGGGAGCAGGTAAAAGACTGATACAAGGCATATTTTTTTCTGAAGGCATGATGATATCATTTACAGGGTGCATTGCAGGCATGTTAGCCGGTCTGATATTCTGTATCCTGCAACAGCAATTCGGGTTTATTAAATTTGGCGACAGCATGACCGCCATTGACGCTTATCCTATAGCCTTAAGGGCCACAGACTTTATAATTGTATTTTTAACCGTAAGCGGGATATCTGTGGTTGTATCTGGCATAAGTGCCAGATTAAGTGTTAAAAGGTTGGGAGAGATCAAAGAGGAATTGTAGATTTGAGCGTAAAGCTCAAAGCAGAAAGTCCGACGCCAACTGCTTTAAACCAAAACGGGATTTTAATGTTTAGTTTTTAGCTTTGCGCTTTTACCTTTCAGCATCTAAAACCATGGAATCGAAACGTCAGCAGAAATTTGCAGGAGTAATACAAGAAGACCTTGCCGCTATTTTTCAGCGCGAGGGCATGAATTTTTTACCGAACACGCTTGTTACGATAACCAAAGTACGGGTTACACCAGACCTGGCGCTGGCAAGGGTGTTTCTGAGCTTTTTTAATAATACCAATACACAGCAGTCGCTCAATATTATCAGATCGCACGCATCCGAAATACGTTATAAATTAGGTGCGCGTATAAAGGACCAGGTACGCATTATCCCCCAGTTAGAATTTTTTGTGGATGACACCAACGAATATGTTGAGCGTATGGATAAACTATTCGACAAGATCAGCAAAGAAGAGCGCCAGCCCGAAGGCGATTGATTGCAGCCAATGGATAAAACCGCTCAGCTACG
>JBQCEA010000673.1:0-4387 GCA_051960695.1 Mucilaginibacter sp.
ATTGCGATCCGCCGGTGTTACGTCCAGCATGCGCCATTGACAATACGCCACGGTCATGATATTGGTTGTCGCCATCCAGCTCACAATCGATCTGGTAGCCCGGGCCGCCGCTGCCGGCGCGATACGCGGTTTCAGGATCACGTGAATATGGGCATCCTCCCTGTATCACAAAGTTGGGGATAACACGGTGGAAAGAGAGACCATCATAAAAGCCTTCTTTAGCCAGTTTTTTAAAATTTGCTACAGTATTAGGCGCGTCCTTGTCATAAAACTCAACGGTCATATCGCCTTTGGCTGTCTTTATTATTGCTTTACTCATTGTTAAAATTTAAAGGCTACAAAGTTAGTATAATAAGATAAAACCCGAAACAATGCCAAAAGGTTTCGGACTGCGCAACTGAAACGAATGATATGCAATACCTTCCGTGATAATTCGTTACCTTTGGAATTGCAGTTTTAAAAACATAAGCTGTTGGATTGATTTTTACGATGCGTTTATTTCTGTTGATCGTCTGCGGATTTTTGCTGACGAATTTAGCTTACGCCCAAAGCGGTATTACGGGCAGAATTTTTGAGAACCAAACAAAAGGTGCTTTGCAGGGCATCCGGGTTGAGAACCTAAAATCGCATGATTTTACGGTTTCAGACCCCAACGGCCGATTTTCTATACAGGCAAACAAAGGCGATCTGCTTTGCTTTACAGGATTTAATTATCAGCCTGATACCTTACTGGTAACAAACGCTAAATATATTGAGGTGTACCTGATACTGAAGCAAAATATGCTGCAGGAAGTAAAGGTGCAAAACCAGCAGATCAAAACCGGCAGCTTTAAACCAGCGCCAACCATGAGCCCCATCAACAACCAGGCAGTAACGTATTCGCGTGATGCCGATGGCAACTACAAAGGAGGATTAACCTTCAACGTACCAACCTGGGGAAAAAAGGACCAGCGGGCGCAGGAACAGCGATTACAGGAGCATGAGAAAACATCGTCGCAGATAGCAGAGGCATTCAGCGAGAAAAACCTCAAGAATTATGTTCCCATAACCGGCCAGGAGCTTAATAATTTCAGGATATTATACACACCTGACATTAAAACCTACACCAGCGGCGAGTTCAACATGAGCTTATATGTCGACTCTTGCTATAAGGAATTCATGAAATATCCTGCGGATCAGCGCCAATCGCCAACTTATTTCCAATTAACACCACAGCACTAATTGGAGTTTAATAGCCGATAAAGAATAATAGCATCAACTATAAATCGTTACATTTGGATAGGGTAATGATATGAAACTTATCAAACTGCTTTCTCCTGTCCGCTGCTTTCTGTTTTTCATTTTATGTTTTTTGCCGGCATTGGTGAGGGCTTCATCCATACTGATACCAATGGACGATGAACAAAAAGACCACCTGAAATCGTACGGTATTGCCTATTGGACGCTGAAAAATGGTGAGGAAGTAGACTGGCTGCTTAATTACCGTGGCGGCAGCTTTATGATGAAATATAACAAAGCGGTTGAGGATGAATGTAAAATACGCGGCGTGAGCTATGAGGTGTTGCCAGATGCCAAAGTAAGTGAGATCATCACACAGATCAGCGACCCATCGGTCAATATGGATATCGTGAAATTGGAAAAAGCGCCCAAAATGGCCGTTTATTCGCCTAAGAATAAGCTGCCCTGGGATGATGCCGTTACACTGGTTTTGAAATATGCTGAAATACCTTATGATGTTGTTTACGATGAGGAAGTAATACGCGGCGACCTGCCTAAGTACGACTGGCTGCACCTGCACCACGAGGATTTTACCGGGCAATACAGCAAATTTTATGGCTCGTTCAGGTATGCGCCGTGGTATAATGAAGATGTAAAAATACAAGAAGCTACGGCACATAAGCTTGGCTTTAAAAAGGTATCGCAGATGAAGCTGGCCGTTGCGGAAAAGATACGTGATTTTTGTGCAGGTGGTGGTTTCCTGTTCGCCATGTGTTCTGGTACGGATACTTTTGATATAGCCCTGGCGGCACATAATACTGATATTTGCGAAAGTATGTTTGACGGTGATGCAGCTGATCCCGATGCACAAAGCAAGCTGGATTTTAGCCAAACCTTTGCTTTCCAAAACTTCACACTGGATATGAATCCCATGTCACATTCGTTCAGTAACATCGATGTAACTACTACCCGCCAGGTTGAACGCGATAAGGACTTTTTTACACTTTTTGATTTCTCTGCCAAATGGGATGTGGTGCCCAGCATGCTTACCCAGAATCACGACAAAGTGATCAAGGGTTTTATGGGTTTAACAACAGCATTTAACGAAAAGCTCATCAAACCCAGCGTGACTATTATGGGCGAAATGAAAACGGCTGGTGAGGCGCGTTATATCCATGGCGAATATGGCAAAGGGCAGTGGACATTTTATGGCGGTCATGATCCGGAGGATTACCAGCATGTGGTGGGCGACCCGCCAACCGACTTAAAATTGCACCCAAACTCCCCGGGCTATCGCCTTATACTTAATAATGTGCTGTTCCCTGCTGCCAGGAAGAAAAAACAAAAAACCTAAGCCCCCTAACCCCTAAAGAGGGAACTTAATGTTGATCATAACGGTTCTTATGAATCCATCCCATCTACTCCCCCTTCAGGGGCAGGGGTTAATTATAGAACGTCCAGGAAACACCGATCTTTAGCATACGGTTTGGCCCGGGATAGCGGTTAACCATATAATAGCCGTTGCTGAATAAACCCTGGTTAGCGTAATCATATTCCAGCAGCAGGTTGGTGCGTATCAATGTAGCTTTCAAATATACCGCACCTACAGGATATGACGAAAAAGTAAGATTCGGTGTGCTATTATAGAATTGCCCTAATCCAACAGCGTAAGACGGATTGACATAAGGCGTATTATACCGTACATCTAACCCAAATGTGCTGTTCAGCACCTGGAACAATAACTTTTAATAATATAAACTGCTATAAGTATAAAGTTCCGGAGTGCGCAGGGTTGATTGATAATCCGTTTTTTGATAAACCACAAAGTTGTCGAAATGCCAGTGCCCAAAAGCCAGATTCTTGCCCAGGCTCAGCTTTAATAAGTTTATAGGGCTATGTAACTGTGCAGGTGTGGCATCTATCCCATTGGGTTGAGCAGTAAAATACAGGTAATCCGAAATCAGGAAATATTCAGCTTTCAGATCAAGTTGCAGTGCATCATTAATATAATTGAATGACACACTATTGGTCTTTTGATTACTGAAATTATTGTGGAAGATAAAATGGTTGGATATCCAGTCGGTATAGACCAGCGGTGGCGAACTGTTTTGCGAGTATCCCTCCAATATTATTCTTCCTGCTTTCTTGCCGCCGGCCAATGTCAGCTTGGCATCATAAAGGAAATCACCAAAATTACGCCCTTCTGCTATCTGTTGCAGATCTACATCGAGCAATATTTTATCACTGAAACGGTAACCAGCTTTGGCCTTTAAAGTAATGTTCTGAAAAGTTTGGTCCTGCTTCCTATCATTCTGCAATATCCGGCCATATACATTAATAATACCAGTATCAGCAACAAACTGCTGATAGTGATAAAGATCTTGTGATAATCCCAGGTCGAGCTTTACTTCGTTTTTGACAACACCGGTTGATTTTCCTCTTAGATAAAAGCTATAATTAAACTGGTTCTGTATATGCCTTACAATAAGCGAATCACGCGAATAATTTGAGCTAAAATAATAATCCGGAAAAACCTGGTATATATCAGGCTCTCCCTGCAAAAATTTATACTTGTCGGTATTATAATAGAACAAGTAACCTACCCGCTGTGTTGGCAACACTTTAGCCTTGGTGCTATCAATATGACCTACATAATAGGTTTGTTTCAGGTATAGGCCGGTAGTATTTCTGCCGTCGCTGGTATTGTATAAACGCACCGGCTGGTTTGCCGGGGTAACATAAGAGCTTGTTGGCGGGCTGCTGAATATCGCATCGTCTCGTATAGAACCATTCTCGGGCGTTTTGAGGCTGTTGAATATCAAGTTACCCAATAAGTTATAGCGTTTGTTTTTGGATTCGTACCAGCTAAATACTGCACCGGTCATGTCCCCCACATTTTGCCGTGGATAAAAACCTCGCGAGCCAATGAAATTGAGGTTAAAGCCAACATTCAGCTGCGGGTTGATATTTTGGGCATGAGCAACCTTAAAGTACTGCTCCTTTACGCCACTGGCAAAAAGAGATAAGTTAGTGTATTGTACACGTGCCTTATAATATTGAATATCCTGCGGCTGCAGCAGATATGCATCTAAAAAATGCTCGCCAACGTCAAACCCGATAGTTTTATTTGGCTCGAACAAAAGGTCGCGTTCCGGCAGGCCCAAACTAC
>JBQCEA010000674.1:0-4387 GCA_051960695.1 Mucilaginibacter sp.
TCATCAATCCCATCATTTCGGAATATTTCAGGCTGGAAGAAGAAGATACTTATTACAGCATATTGCCAACGGCAACGCAATACGCTCGCAACGCTATATTTTCCGGCTTAATGCCGCTGGATATGGAAAAACGCTTTCCGGGCATGTGGCAGAATGATGAGGATGAAGGCGGAAAGAATTTGTTTGAAGAACAGTTCCTGGCCGACCAGATCAAAAGGGTGCTGCGTAAAGACATCAAATTTTCTTACAATAAGATCCTGAATATTGATGAGGGCCGCGCCCTGAACGATTCGGTGAATAACCTGATGAGCAATGACCTGAATGTTGTGGTATATAACTTCGTTGATATGCTTTCGCATGCCCGTACGGATATGCAGATGATCCGCGAGCTGGCAAGTGATGATGCTGCTTACCGTTCATTAACCCTGTCGTGGTTTGAGCACTCGCCTTTATATGATCTGCTGAAGTTCCTGTCGCAGAAACAGGCAAGGGTGGTCATTACCACCGACCACGGTACTATCTGCGTAAAAAATCCAAGCAAGATCATTGGTGACCGGAATACGAATACTAACCTGCGTTATAAACAAGGCAAAAACCTCAATTTCAATCCAAAGGATGTATTCCATATCAAGAACCCGCACGACATTATGCTGCCTAAGCTGCATGTAAGTTCGAGCTTTGTTTTTGCTAAAAGTGACAGCTACTTCGTTTATCCCAACAACTACAACCAGTTTGTTAACTTTTATAACGAGACTTTCCAGCACGGCGGTATCTCGCTTGAGGAGATGATCATTCCGATAGTTAACTACGGGCCTAAGTAAGTGCTGCTAATGTTTTAAATTTGGCGGCATGAATGTGCCTGTTAAAAACATTACCGAACTTGGCAGTGCTGCCGAAAAACTGATCAGCTTTGCTGGAAACGAAAAGATATTCCTGTTTTATGGCGACCTGGGTGCCGGGAAAACCACGCTTATACAATTGGTTTGTAAATATTTAGGTACCACGGGGCATATCACCAGTCCGACCTTTTCGATAGTGAATGAATACCAGGCAACTGGTTCGAAGATATATCATTTTGACTTTTACCGACTGAAAAAACAGGAGGAAGCACTGGATATGGGCTATGAAGAATATATTTATTCGGACAATTACTGCTTCATCGAATGGCCCGAAAAAATAGCCGGTCTATTGCCCGAACATCACATTCGGGTTGATATACAGGTATTGAGCGCCAATGAGCGCATGTTAACTTTTACGAAGATTTAGTTTAACATCATCTGATTTTTATCTATCTTCATCATCCGCAAATAAGCATAAATGAGTTCGGATCTATACAGTGGATTTTCTGACGTCGCTAAACAGGCGATGATGCAGCCCCAGGAATCGATGCTGGAGGTAAAAACAAGAAAAAACAAGCTCTATATCGGTATACCGAAAGAAACATCCTTCCAGGAAAACAGGATAGCACTCACACCTTTATCTGTCGCCTTGCTGATCAATAACGGTCATGAAGTAGTGCTTGAAAGCAATGCCGGGCAGGCAGCCAACTTCTCGGATAAAGACTACAGCGAGCAGGGCGCTAAAATTGTATACGATACCAAATCTGTTTACGAAGCCAACATCATCATCAAAATTGCTCCGCCAACTATGGTGGAGATAGAAATGATGAAACCACATCAGATATTGCTTTCAACGCTGCAGATATCAACACTTAAAGCTGAATTTGTTCAGGCAATGATCCAGAAAAAGATCACGGCTTTAAGTTTTGAACACTTACGTGATGAAGGCGGCTCATTAAGTGTAGTGCGGGCAATGAGTGAGATAGTAGGCGCAACCTCTGTATTGATTGCTGCCGAATACCTGAGCAACATTTTTGACGGGAAAGGCTTGATGCTTGGGGGAATAACAGGCGTTCCGCCGACCGAGATCGTCATATTGGGTGCAGGTACAGTTGGGGAATATGCCGCCCGTACGGCCATATCTTTGGGGGCAGAGGTAAAAGTTTTTGATCCTTCTATTTATAAACTGCGCCGCTTACAGAACAATATCGGCACTAGGATATTTACGTCTGTTGTGCAGCCTATTGTACTCGAAAAAGCTATTACAACCTGTGACGTGGCAATTGGCGCTATGCGCGCGGAAGATGGCCGTAGCCCGTGCATTGTAACGGAAAGTACGGTAAGCCGTATGAAGCCCAACGCGGTCATCATTGACGTAAGCATTGACCAGGGAGGCTGCTTTGAAACTTCGGAGGTCACCAACCACACTAACCCGGTGTTCAGGAAATATGACGTGATCCATTATTGCGTTCCTAATATAGCTTCGCGCGTAGCACGTACGGCAACTTATGCCCTCACTAATATATTTACACCCATATTGCTAAATATCGGAGAACACGGCGGATTGAAGAATTTGATATGGGAAAAGACGGGTGTGCGTAATGCTGTTTATATCTATGAAGGCCATTTGACCAACAAACATATCGCCGAAAGATTTAATATTCCGAGCAAAGACCTTGACCTGCTGATAGTTTCACGCAGATAAAAAAAATGCTTTTATTAAGTGAAAAAAAACCTTGTGTAATAAAAAACAGGTTCCTATATTTGCCATCCCAAACGGAGTGGTAGTTCAGCTGGTTAGAATACATGCCTGTCACGCATGGGGTCGCGGGTTCGAGTCCCGTCCATTCCGCTAAATCAATATTAAAATTGAGCAAAACCCTTCAAATGATACCATTTGAAGGGTTTTTTGTTTTTAGGCCATGCCAAATTATTCATTAAAAACCATAATTCTGGTGAGTAATTCGGTGAGTCAATTAAAGCAACTCAATGACTCACCAGAAACACTGTAACTGTTTGACAAACAAGATGTTCAATCGATGAACATCTTGTATTCAAATGATGAGAAAATTAATTTTGTTTCACTATTAATCCTCATTGTTATGAGAACAAATGTCAATCTGCTTTTTTACTTAAAAAAGCCAAAGAATTACAAAACCGGCATAATGCCAATTTATCTACGCTTTACAGTCGAGGGAAAGCGGTCGGAAGTAGCAACTGGCCGCGAATGCGATCCCGCCCGCTGGAATTCTAAATCAGGCCACGCCGTCGGTACTAAAGAAGAAACCCGTGCGCTAAACAATTATTTGGATACACTTCAAGCACGTGCACTGGAATGTCACCGCCTGATGACTATTCTTGACGAATTTATTACCGCAGAATCTTTACGTAACAGGTTCATAGGAAAGGTCGAAAAAGCCAGAACTATAGTTGCCGTATTTGAAGACCATAATCAAAAAATGAGAAGCTTGGTTGGTCAGGAATTCGAAAAAAGCACACTGCAGCGATATGTTACCTGTTTAATGCATGCAAAAGATTTTATGGAATGGCAGTTCAATGTATCAGACCTACCAATCACCAAAATTAACTTTGCATTTCTCAATGATTTTGAATATTACCTGCGAAGCGTGCGCAAATGTGGTAACAACTCTGCTATCAAATACATCAAAAATTTTGGAAAGATAGTACGCATTTGCATAGGCAATGGCTGGTTAACGGTCGATCCTTATATCAACTATAAGCCCAAAACGCAAAAGGTTCATCGCGTAGCCCTGACCAAAGAGGAACTGAATGCTCTAACGGAAAAACAAATAACCATAGAGCGGTTAAAATTAGTCAAGGATATATTTCTTTTTAGCTGTTATACCGGTCTCGCCTATATAGATGTCAGAAAGCTGAAACGTTCTGAAGTTATAAAAGGTATTGATGGCGAAAATTGGATATACACCAACCGCCAAAAGACAGATACATTATCACGCATCCCCTTGCTTCAGCCAGCATTAGTAGTTATGCAAGCTTATCAGGAACATCCGCAATGCATAGCTGAAGATTGCCTGCTTCCTGTAATGAGCAATCAAAAAATGAATGCATATTTAAAAGAGATTAGCGATCTGTGCGGTATTACAAAAAATCTCACATTTCATATCGCACGGCACACATTCGCAACTACTGTCACATTAAACAACGGAGTTCCTATAGAAAGTGTCGCTAAAATGATGGGACATACAAGTATTAAAACCACACAGATATATGCCAAAGTTATGGATCATAAGATAAGTTCTGACATGCAACGGTTAAGAGAAAAGCTTGCAGTTGGTTAATTCCAGTAGGCTACGCTTATTTTTATGGATTAGAGATATTTCACAGGTCACAATTGTGACCTGTGAAATATCATAACAATATCAATATAGAAGAGCTTTAAAAATGCATATACCCCCCTCTCTTCAGAGTATATTTTAGCATTTACCCCCCTCTCTAAGTAAACTTAAAATTTGTTAAGTTTACTTTTATAATTGAAAGTAAATTAAAAATTTAATAAGTTTACTTTT
>JBQCEA010000675.1:0-16307 GCA_051960695.1 Mucilaginibacter sp.
CGTAGGTATCGGTAAAGACCATACATTATTTGCTTTAAAAGATGGTTTAGTAATTTTCAAGAAAAAAGCAGATAACCGTTCTTATGTATCTGTTATCCCTGCTGAAGCTGCACCTGTTGTGGAGGCACCTGCTGCAAAGCCAGCTGCTAAAGCCGCTCCAAAGGCTGCAGAATCTAAATCTGAGGCTAAAGCAACTGAAGCTGCTGTACCTGCTGCTGAGGTAGCTGAAGAAGCTCCAAAAGCAAAGAAAGCCGCTGCTGCACCAAAAACAAAGAAAGCTGATAAAGAAGAAGGCGCTGAGTAATCAGTCTCTTTATTAAATACAAAGCCTGTATAAATTTTATACGGGCTTTTTTATTGGTCAAATTTGACGGTTACTACTAATTCCATTGTATGGAATAGTTAAATGGCAGCTCATAAATAGCTCTTACAGGTTCGCCGGCTTGGTTTTTCCCTGGATCAAATTTTGTTAAAAGTTTCACTGCACGTATGATCTCATTGTCCAGTTCAGGCGAAACGCTTTGTTTTACCTGAATATTGGTGATGCTGCCGTCTTTCTCTATCACAAAGGTTAGGATAACCTTTCCCTGGATATTGTTTTCTTTAGCTTTAGCCGGATATCTTACTATCCTGGCAAGAGCATTGTATAGTTTAGGTTTACCACCCGGAAACTCAGGTGGTGTTGCAGGATTAACAACTATTGCTGTATCGGTAACGTTATTCTTTATAGTATCTGTTTGTTGAGCCCTTGCTGTTGAGAAAACAGCTATAAGGGCTATGAGGATAAGGATTGGTTTCATTGAGGAAATATACTCAATTCTCCCTTACCATCAATCCTTTAGCGAAGCCACGGAGATATTGTTTACGTTTAGTGGGAAGATTTATGGTATCCAGCGCATTAAAAGCCTTATCAGCATATTGATGCATGGTTTCCCAGGCATGGTGCCTGATATTGAGTTGGTCGTAAATGCCTGTAACAACTTCTATCTTTTCTGATGGTGCGAAATGAGTCGCTGAAAACCACTTGTTTAATGCCGCAGATTGTTCAGCATCTGCCAGTTCAAGCGCTTTGATCAGCAAAAAGGTTTTTTTATTCGAGAGTATGTCACCGCCTACCTGCTTGCCAAACTTCTCGGGGTTACCATAAACGTCGAGTATGTCATCCTGTAGTTGAAAAGCGATACCTATCTGCTCACCAAAAGTCTGCAATAAGGCTGCTTCTTTTTCATTTGCACCGCCTATTAATGCCCCGATCTTTAATGCACCGCCAAGCAATACCGCAGTCTTTAGGCGAATCATATTGATATATTCATCGATATGCACTTCGGTGCGCTTTTCAAATTCCATATCCAACTGCTGGCCTTCGCATACCCCTGCGGCCGTTTCGTTAAAGATGGTCATGTTTGTGCGTAGCAGATGATCGTCAACCTGCATCAGCAATTTATAGCTTTCCACAAGCATTACATCACCCGAAAGGATGGCTACATTCTTGTTCCACTTCTCATGAACAGTGGTTTTTCCTCTGCGTAAAGGGGCATTGTCCATAATGTCATCATGCATCAAGGTGAAATTGTGGAACACTTCAACAGCCAGTGCAGAGGGAACGGCTTTTTTTACATCCCCACCGAAAAGATCACAAGCCATTAACAATAGCGCAGGCCGCATACGCTTGCCACCAATAGCGAGAATATATTTTATAGGCTCGTAAAGTTCTGCAGGATGTACTGGGAAATTAAGCTGATCTATCTCTGTATTAATGATTTCCTGCAGATCGGTAAGTGATGTCATTTATAAATTACGGTTGATTTGAAACCGGTGCAATGTTACTAAACCCAATCAACTTAAGCCAACTAAATCTAACTTAATCAACTATTATCGGTCGCTGTCCTGTATTAATGAAAAATCGATCTGTTTCTTGGTAAGGTCAACGTTTTTAACCCGAATTTTAACTTCATCGCCCAAGCGGTAAACCTTTTTCTTTCTCTGGCCAATGATAGCGTAGTTCTTCTCATCGAGGGTATAGAAGTCGTCGGTTATTTCGCGCAGGCGTATCATACCTTCGCATTTGTTATCGATGATCTCCACATACATACCCCATTCGGTCACTCCTGATATAATACCGTTATAAACATTGCCTATCTGGTCCATGAGGAATTCTGCCTGCTTATATTTTACAGAAGCTCTTTCAGCATCAGCAGCTTTTTTCTCCATCTGTGAGCAATGCTGGCACAGCTTTTCGTAATAAGCCGCATTAGCCGATTGACCATGGTTGAGATAATGGAAAAGTAACCTGTGCACCATCACATCAGGATAACGGCGAATAGGCGAGGTAAAGTGGGTATAATGATCAAATGCCAAACCATAATGGCTTGTGGCTTTTGTGGTATAAATCGCTTTTGCCATTGAACGGATAGCCAGTTGGGTGAGCACATTCTGCTCTTTTTTGCCTTCTACATCTTCCATCAGGAAGTTGAGGGATTTGGCAATTTCTTTATCCGATTTAGTATTAATGCGATATCCAAAACGTGATGCGAACTGTGCAAAACTGGCCAGGCTGTCCGCTTTAGGCGAATCGTGAACACGGTAAACAAAAGTATACTTGTTTTTACCACGCCCCATTTTGCTCACATATTCGGCAACCTTGCGGTTAGCCAAAAGCATAAAGTCTTCTATTAGTTTATGGGCATCCTTACGCTCTTTCACATATACGCCAATAGGGTGACCTTCTTCATCCAGTTTGAATTTTACTTCAGTGGTCTCAAAACTGATAGCGCCATTCTTGAACTTTCGTTCGCGGAGCTTATAGGCAAGGTCGTTCAATTTCAATATCTCCTTGTCAAATTCTCCGGCTTTATCTTCTATTATTTGCTGCACTTCTTCATAGGTGAAACGCCTGTTTGAATGAATAACCGTTTTGCCGAACCATTGATCAATTACATGCGCTTCTTCGTTCAGTTCAAAAACTGCAGCAAAGCAAAGCTTGTCTTCATTAGGCCGTAAGGAGCATAACCCGTTTGATAATCTTTCAGGCAGCATCGGTATTACTCTGTCAACCAGATAAACAGAGGTTCCGCGTTCAAGTGCTTCTTTATCCAAAGCTGAATCCGGTTCGATATAATGAGATACATCTGCGATATGTACGCCTACTTCATAATTGCCGTTTTCCAACTTGCGGAATGATAATGCATCATCAAAATCCTTCGCATCAAAAGGGTCGATGGTGAAAGTCAAAATCTCTCTGAAGTCACGTCTTCTGGTAATTTCCTCTTTGGATATAATGTCGGATATTTCTTCTGACTCGCGCTCTACCTCAGCCGGAAATGAAAGCGGGAAACCATACTCGGCCAATATGGCGTTCATCTCCGTGTCATTCTCGCCCTGTACACCTAAAACCTGCTTAATACGGCCAACCGGATTTTTAGCACCTACGGGCCAATCGGTTATTTCAGCAATGGCTTTTATTCCATTTTTAGCACCGTTAAGGTCGCTGATTGGAATAAAAATATCATGCAGCATTTTGCGGTCGTCCGGGATGAAGAATGCGAAACGTTCGGAAAGCTTGACGATACCCGTAAACTCCATTTTATGACGCTGCAATATCTCTATTACTTCACCCTCTTTCCTGGAGCCTTTATTTTTGGCATAAACATAAACCTTAACGCGGTCGCCATTCAGCGCATTGCGCAGCTTACGGGGAGCTACAAAAATGTCTGTTTCAGCCTCATCATCGGTTACAATGTAAGCCGAGCCATCGTTGGTCATGTCGACTATTCCTTCGACAAAGGTTTTTAATTCGCGCAGTTGAAATTTACCCGGCGAAAGTTCTTTAAGAACCGTTTTCTTGGTTTCATCCTTTAAAATATCAAGGATGATCTCTCGTGATTCCTGGTCTTGAATATTAAGCTTGGCAGAAACCTGCTTATAATTGAGGGGGGTATTGCTGTTCTGCTCAAAAATATCAAGCACTAACTGGGTAAGTACCTGCTTTATAGATGAGTTGTGTTTTTTCTTTTGTTTAGACATAGGTAGATTTTAATAAAGTAAAGGTACGTATTAAGTCCTAAGTCTGAAGTAATAAGTCTGTAGTTCGATCGACATTCGGAATTCTGCATTCATCTGCCCGGTATTGAGTCGATCAGCTTTTGTGTATATTCCATCTTGGGACGATAATATATTTCATCCGGTTCACCGGTTTCAATGATCTCGCCTTTGTTCATCACCATGATGCGGTCTGAAATATGTTTGATAACCGCAAGATCGTGCGAAATAAAGATATACGTCAGGTTAAAATCCTGCTGCAGTTCGCGGATCAGATTAAGCACCTGCGCCTGTACCGAAACATCCAATGCTGATACTGATTCGTCACAAATAATAAATCTGGGTTTTAAAGCAAGGGCCCTTGCAATCACGATCCGCTGACGCTGGCCGCCGGAAAACTCATGAGGATACCGGTTAAAATATTCAGCAGGTAAATTTACCCGCTCCAGTAGTTCCAGTACTCTTTTTTTTCGCCTGGTATTATTCTCATACAATTGGTGTACCTGCAATGGTTCCATTAAAGAATCGCCTACGGTAAGGCGCGGATTTAAGGAGGAATAGGGGTCCTGGAAAATGATCTGGATATCGCGCCGTATACTGCGCATGTCATGTTTCCCAAGCGCTCGCAGATCGGTATTTTCAAAGTTTACATTCCCTGATGTTGGTTCTATCAGTCTAAGAATGCTTCGGCCAAGTGTTGATTTTCCACATCCTGATTCACCAACCAGCCCGACAGTTTCGCCGGGATAAACATCAAAACTGACATTGTTAACCGCCTTTACAAAGCCTTTTGATCCTGAAAATAACCCTCCGCTAAATGGAAACCATGTACACAATTCGTTGATCTTTAAAATAGGCTGCTGCGCGTATAGATGCTTTCGCCGGTTTTTTATTTCATTTGGCTTATAAGCGTATTCTTCCCGTACCTTATCAATAGAAGTATTGGAGTTGCTATCTAAAAAATCGGCCACAACCGGCAAGCGTTTTAGATGATAGTTCGGCGATGGACGGCATGCCAATAATCCTTTGGTATAAGGATGTTTGGGATGAGAGAATATAGTTTTTGATGCAGCTTCTTCAACAATATCGCCTTTATACATCACAATGACCCTATCGGCGATCTCACTTACCACGCCAAGATCATGCGAAATAAAGATCAGGCTCATGTTGCGTTCGTTTTTTAGCCTTTGCAACAATTCAATAATTGTTTTTTGCACGGTAACATCTAAGGCTGTTGTGGGTTCATCAGCTATCAGTATTTCCGGATCACAAGACAACGCCATAGCGATCATTACCCTTTGCTTTTGTCCGCCAGACAATTGATGAGGGTAACTATTAAAAATGGCTTCGGTTCTGGGTAATTGAACTTCGTTAAAAAGCTGTATGGTTTTCTCCTTAGCTTCTTTTTTGCTTAAACCCAAATGGATACGTATAGCCTCAGTTACCTGGTGACCACAAGTAAATACCGGGTTAAGCGAGGTCATCGGTTCCTGGAAGATCATAGCTATGCGGTTACCACGCAATCTGCGCATCTGCTCTTCAGGCAAATCGAAAATGTTGACATCATCCAATAATATTTCCCCGCTTATTTTGGTGTTTGCTGTATTATGCAGACGCATTATTGCCAGTGAAGTAACAGATTTACCTGATCCCGATTCTCCGACTATACCTATTGTCTCGCCTTTTTTTAAGGCAAATGAACTACCTTTAACGGCTTCGATTATGCCGTTCTGCGTTTTAAACTGAACTCTTAAATTGTTTACCCGCAGCATTATTCTCCCACTAATGTTATGCACTCGTCCGTTATCAACTCTTCGCCACGGTAACGGCGGATCAACTGCGCAGTTGCTATTACGTCTTTTTGGCAGTAAGTACTGATACGCTGTAAGTCGTTCTCAATCCAATACACATAGCCCACCTGGCTGCCATCAATATCATCTTTAGGTGTCGGGATATTAAAAATGGCCGTAAGCAGGTTTAATGAGGTGAAATTCTTATAGTCGCCGAACTTCCATAGTTCCATAGTATCCAGGTGATTTATTTCCCATGGCTTTTTGCCCGAAATTTCCAGTTGCGGTGGAATGGGTATGCCATTGATCAGCATCCTGCGACAGATATATGGAAAGTCGAATTCCTTACCATTATGTG
Organism: Mucilaginibacter sp.; assembly: GCA_051960695.1. Taxonomy (GTDB): domain Bacteria; phylum Bacteroidota; class Bacteroidia; order Sphingobacteriales; family Sphingobacteriaceae; genus Mucilaginibacter. The sequence continues at coordinate 6,187 of JBQCEA010000675.1, forward strand.
CGCATAAGATCAGGCTCGGCGGTTGTGAGTGCAGCAGTTCAGCAAATTTTAGCAGCAGTTCCTTTTCGTCATGATCGGCATAAGACTTTACGCGTAGACCGAGGTTGCGCCCGCGTGTGAAAATACCCACCGATATGCAAATGACCTTGCCGAACTCGGCCCAGATGCCTGCCCGGTCATAAAATTCTTCGGCAGTAGCTTCTTTGCGGTTATATTGAGTTTTCAGTTCCCACAACTTTTGCATATGCTCAGGCATTTGACTATAGCTGCTGTATTGCGGCACAGTCTCAATATCCAGTACCATCAGGTTGTGCAGGTCAAATTGTTCGAGCATAGCAGATCAGTTTTGGCCGACAATATACTCATTGTCGCGATTTTGAGGAAAACGATAAACTAAGTATTATTTCTATTTTTGAAGTTTAACGCCTTAATGAAAGTAGAAAAACTATCGGTAATCATACCAGCCTATAACGAAGGCAATACCATTCACCTGATATTGAATAAGATCAAAGCTGTTAAGTTGATCAACAATATTCAGAGAGAGATCATTATCGTAAACGATTGCTCAAAGGATAATACCGACGAGGCCGTATACAATTATCAAAAGGCTAACCCTGATCTGAATATACAGTATTATAAGCATGAAACCAATAGGGGAAAGGGCGCGGCTTTACACACTGGCATAGCTAAAGCCACCGGCGACTACCTTATCATCCAGGATGCCGACCTGGAATATGACCCTAACGAGTATAATGACCTCCTGAAACCGGTTTGCGATGGTTTTGCAGATGTAGTGTATGGATCACGTTTTATGGGCAGTAACCCCCATAGGATATTGTTCTTCTGGCATACCATAGGCAACCGCTGGCTTACCTTTTTCTCGAACATGTTCTCGAACCTGAACCTTACCGATATGGAAACTTGTTATAAGCTGTTCGATACACGAATAGTTCAGTCCATAAAGTTGAGAGAGCAACGTTTTGGCTTCGAGCCTGAAGTAACCCAAAAGATTGCCCGAGTGCCGAAGATCAGAATATATGAAGTTGGTATTTCGTACTATGGCCGTACCTATGAGGATGGTAAGAAAATAGGGTGGAAGGATGGCTTCCGTGCTATTTATTGTATTTTGAAATATGGGTTATTTAAAGTGAATTAAGCCCGCCTAAATCCTCCCCGGAGGACTTTGTAATTGATGAACTTAGTTTTTACCTGATCATCACCCCCGGTTTATTGATAATAGGTAGTTTGATGAAATTTGATTCAACAATACTTTCAGGCAGGAAGATGAATTTCTTGTCATATATCTCTTTGCCAATATAATAACTCAGCCAATATTCATTATTTAAACCAAATGTCGACTCATCTATCGGTTCTATCAATACAAATGCGCCGTCATTAACTACGGGAAACATATGGCGCAGGGTAGAGGTTTTGATCTGTTCGCCATTTTTCTCTCCATAGCCTTTTGAGGTGATCAGCACATTTTCGATGGGCTCATTTTTTAAATTGATGAGGTATACATACCAGGTCTTGCTTCGTACATTCTCGCCTTCCAGGGCAACGGCTATAGCAACGTCTTTAACAATATTTTCAGGGAGGTCTTTTATCATTGTTGGGTTAATTAAGTTGATCATGTTAGATTGAGTTGATTAAGTTTAAAGGTGATAACTCAATAAATCATTTCACTTGATCAATCCGATCAACTTCTATTTTTTCTTCACAAACCTTTTTGCTCCGGGTTTCTTTGGAGTTTTTGCTTCGGCATCTGCGAGTGCTTTGCATTCTTCATAGGTTAATGCCTGAGCATCTTTGCCCTTTGGTATTTTAACGTTTTGTTTGCCAAATTCGATATAAGGTCCCCAGAGTCCGTTCAATATTTTAACATCAGGCGCTTCATCAAAGGTCTTGATCACGCGCTCAGCATCACGTTTGCGTTTGTCTAATATCAGTTCAATAGCTTGCTCTTCTGTCACATCAAGCGGATCTATGTCCTTTGGTAAAGAATAAAAAGCACTATTATGCCGGATATATGGGCCGAATTTGCCGATAGCTACGGTCATGTCCTTATCTTCAAACATACCTACCCGTTTAGGCAGTTTAAACAGCTCAAGGGCTTCTTCTAGCGAAATGGTCTCAATGCTCTGACCTGCCCGTAAACTGGCATACAGAGGTTTGTCTTCCACATCATTTTCACCGATCTGAACAAAAGGTCCAAACCTTCCTATTCTTACCGAGACTTTCTTACCATTTGCGGGGTGAACACCTAACTCACGCTCTCCCGTTGCTTTGTCAGCTTTTTCAATAGTATTTTCCACGCCTTTATGGAAGGGACCATAGAAATTGCGGATCATGTTGGTCCATTCTTCCAAGCCTTGTGCAATCTCATCAAATTGCTTTTCTACGCCTGCGGTGAAGTGATAATCGACGATATCTTTAAAATATTGGATCAGGAAATCGTTCACAACAGAACCTATATCGGTAGGAAACAGTTTACCGCGCTCGGCACCTGTATTTTCTGTCCTTTCTTCCTTGATAATATTTTGCGCCTTAAGTGTCAGTACCCTAAAGTTACGCTGTTTACCTTCACGGTCTTCTTTTACCACATACCCACGATTCTGTATAGTTGATATAGTAGGAGCGTATGTTGAGGGGCGGCCTATGCCCAACTCTTCAAGCTTTTTAACCAAACTGGCCTCGGTATAGCGTGCTGGCGGACGAGAGAAACGTTCGGTAGCTGTCATGTCCTGCAGATCCAAACGCTGGTCTTTGCTCAACGGTGGCAGAATAGCATTTTCTTCGCCATTTTGCGGCTCGTCTTCTTCATCCGATGATTCAAGATATACTTTAAGGAAACCGTCGAATTTCATTACTTCGCCATTGGCAACCAACTCCTCTTTACGTGTTGATATACCGATCTTTGCAGTAGTTTTCTCAAACAATGCTTCACTCATTTGTGAGGCAATAGCGCGTTTCCAGATCAGTTCATATAAGCGCTTTTCTGATGCATCACCATCAATGGTATGCGCATCAAAATAGGTTGGCCTTATAGCCTCGTGGGCTTCCTGTGCACCAGCGCTCTTGGTTTTATATTTTCTAAGCTGATGATATTTATCTCCATACGCCGATTGTATCTCTTTTGCTGCCGCATTTAATGCCAGGTCCGACAGATTCACAGAGTCAGTACGCATATAGGTGATCTTTCCAGACTCATAAAGTTTCTGGGCGACCGTCATGGTGCGTGAAACTGAGAAACCCAGTTTGCGGCTTGCTTCCTGCTGCAGGGTAGAAGTGGTAAATGGTGCTGCTGGTGACCGTTTAGTTGGTTTGGTTTCAAGCGAATTGATCATGAAATCAGCACCAATGCAATCTTTTAGGAACTTTTCAGCGTCTTCCTGTTTCGCAAAACGTTCAGGTAATTCGGCCTTAAAAGCCTCTTTGCCTTTGCCAAATATGGCTACTATCTTAAATGCCGCTTCCGGCTTAAATTTGATGATCTCGCGTTCGCGTTCTACAATAAGCCGTACTGCAACTGACTGGACACGCCCTGCTGAAAGTGAGGGTTTTACTTTCTTCCACAAAACAGGCGAAAGCTCAAATCCTACTAAACGATCCAAAACGCGGCGTGCCTGTTGAGCATTAACCAGATTGTAATCGATCTTACGCGGGTTTTCGATGGCTCTCAAAATGGCCGGTTTTGTTATTTCGTGAAAAACGATCCGGCGCGTACGATCTTCCTTCAATCCAAGCGTATCATACAAATGCCAGGAAATGGCTTCACCCTCGCGGTCCTCGTCCGATGCCAGCCAAACAATTTCAGCTTCCTTTGCAAGTTTCTTTAACTCACTTACCACCTGCTTTTTATCCGCAGGTACCTCATATTTTTGTGCAAAGTTGTTTTGAATATCGATCGCGTCTTCCGACTTTACCAGGTCGCGGATGTGCCCGTAGCTCGATTTAACAGTAAAATCTTTGCCCAGGTAGCCTTCAATAGTTTTAGCCTTAGCCGGCGACTCGACAATTAGTAAATTCTTAGCCATTCAAACGGTTATTTTTTGCAAATAAAATATAAAGAAGGGTAAACGCAAATTTGTTTTTCTTTTGGATGTTGTAAAGTTGTAAGGTTGAAATGTTAAAATGTTGGGATTTACGGTTGTAGCAGACTGAAGTTTTATAGTGGTTCAAGAGGTTAAAATGATACAATATTTAAACTTTACAACATTCTAATAAAAAGCTTACATCAGGAATCCGCCGCCTAAAAGATCGTTCCCTTCATAGAATACTGCCGATTGGCCCGGCGCTATCCCGGCGACATCGTGATGGAAATCTACCTTCATATGCTCGCCCATTTGTAGAATGGTGCTTTCTGTACCAGCGTCCTTGTAGCGTATCTTGGTAACAGACTCAATCGGCTCGTTAATATTTTCGTATTTAACCAGATTCAGGTTCCGTACCCAAGCCGATTTGCGGTTTAACTCTTCTTGTGTGCCCAGCACAACCGTGTTTGTTTGCGGCTCTATCCGGGTAACAAACATAGGCTGACCTAACGCAATGCCCAGACCCTTGCGCTGACCTATTGTATAAAATGGATATCCCTGGTGCTGGCCCACTACAGTACCATCGGCCAGTACAAAATTGCCACCCGCTACTTTATCATCTAAATCTTCTACCTTGTGTCGTAAAAAGGCCCTGTAATCATTATCCGGGACAAAGCATATCTCATAGCTTTCGCTTTTACCGGCGAGTTCCACTTGCCCCATATCAAGAGCCATTTGCCTGATCTCTTTCTTAGTGAAACTGCCCAATGGGAACTTAGTACGCGCCAGGTTCTTTTGCGATACGCCCCAAAGTACATAGGACTGATCCTTGTTTTCATCCTTGCCTTTGGACACAACATACCTGCCATTATCCTGCAAGCGGATGTTAGCATAATGGCCTGTGGCTATAAATTCGCATTCCAGTTTATCCGCACGCTTCAGCAATGCTTCCCACTTGATATGGGTGTTACACAATACACATGGGTTAGGGGTACGGCCAGCCATATATTCGTCAACGAAGTTATCGATCACAAAATCGCCGAACTCGTTCCTGATATCCAGAATATAGTGAGGGAATCCATAAGCAACAGCTAATGCCCGGGCGTCATTGATACTATCCAGACTACAGCAGCCAGTTTCTTTTGAGCTGCCACCGGATGAGGCATAATCCCAGGTCTTCATGGTAAGACCGATAACTTCATAGCCCTGTTCATGCAACATAACAGCCGCTACGGAACTGTCCACCCCGCCGCTCATCGCAACCAATATCCTGCCGTGCTTACTCATTTGAGGTGCAAAGATACGCTTTTCAAATTTGTGCAAGGGTCAGCAGATGGTAAGGTTTTGTTGTTGGTTGTAATGGTTATAGTAGTTGTAAAGTTGTATTGATTAAAATAATCACTTAAATAAAATATTTAGATGGCAATAATAATTATTTGGTTATAAGACTTAATTAACTTATAGTTAACAATGAAGTGGTTTAGAAAATTAGCTGAGGTTAACGAATTATGGTTTTCATTCTGCAATAAATACAGTTTTAATATTGACGAATTCGTGGATGCCAAAAATGCCCAGTTCACGTCCATAGCCTGACTGTTTGATCCCACCGAATGGTAATCGCGGATCTGACTTCACGAGAGAATTTACAAAGCAGGAGCCAGCCTGTAATTGAGTAGCAGCAATACACTCGCCTCTTTCTTTGTCTTTAGTAAATACAGCTGAACCCAGTCCAAAAGTTGTGTCGTTTGCCAGGTGAATGGCCTCGGCTTCATCTTTAGCAATAATGATGGCAGCAACCGGCCCAAACAACTCCTCATCAAATGCAGGCATGCCTGGTTTTACTTTGGTAAGGACGGTAGCCGGATAAAAAGCATTTTTGCCTTTTGGTAAAGTGCCGCCTAAAATACACTTGGCCCCTTTCCGGATAGAAGATTTTACCTGCTCATGCAATTGATTGCGCAGATCGATCCGGGCTTGCGGACCCAGATCAACTGTGGTATCCAAAGCGTCGCCAATTTTTTTAGACTTCATTTTGTTAAGGAACAATTGTGTAAATTCCTTTTGCACAGCCTTTACTACAATAAATCGTTTGGCCGCTATACAGCTTTGGCCGTTATTAATCAGGCGACTGTTGACACATACTTCAGCAGCTTTATTAAGGTCTGCATCTTCTAATATGATGTAGGCGTCGCTTCCTCCAAGTTCGAGTACTGTTTTTTTGATCAGAGAGCCTGCTTTCTGTGCCACTTGTTTACCTGCTGAGGTACTTCCGGTCAGGGTTACAGCCTGCACAAGCGGATTCTCAATTATCTTTTCAACCATTGCACTGCCAACCAAAAGTGTTTGAAAAACATTATTAGGAAAGCCAGCCTGCCGTACCACTTCTTCGATAGCCAGCGCACAGCCCGGCACATTGGAGGCATGTTTCATCACGCCGCAATTACCGGCAGCAAGTGCCGGTGCCAAAAACCGGAAAACCTGCCAAAAGGGAAAGTTCCACGGCATAATGGCTAAAACAACACCAATAGGTTGAAAGGTAACAAAGCTTTTAGCAGCATCTGTTTCAATTAATTGATCGGTCAGTTGATTGGCCGCATGGGCAGCATAATATTCACAAACCGAGGCGCATTTCTCTATTTCGGAGATTCCCTGGTTTACTGGTTTTCCCATTTCCTGGGCCATCAATATCGCGAACTCCTTTTTGCGGCTTTGTAATATTTCAGCCATGCTGAGCAAAAGCTTGCTGCGTTCGGAGTGAGTACTTTCTTTCCAGCTTAACCAGGCTTTGTGCGTCTGCTTTATTTTTTGCACTACTTGTTTGTAGGTATGTGCCCGGTATTTTTTTAGAGGTTTGCCATTGGCTGGATTTACTGAAACAATGTTCATAACCGGTTTTTGTATATTCAAATGTAAAACACTGAATATACAAAATGGTTGGGAAAGAGCTTTTTGTTATGAATTACTGATAATAAATCAGCGTCGGCGAAGAGGAAGCTCTATAGGATTTAGTTCGGTCTCAATTGTAGAATTGATGGTGTGGATCATTTGATCCAGTTAGCCGGCTGATTTATTGATGTTTTCGAGAATTTTGATTTTTTCATCCATGTTATGCGAGTCTTTCATCATGTTTGCCAGGCCGATTATATTTGCCAGCGGACGCCTTACGCCATGCGAACTGATCCATGCAACCTCTTTTAATTTGTCATTTTGCTTCGTTATCTCGTATTCTTTTTGTTTGATCCTTGTAATATCATTATAGACAGCTATATAACCAACAAATTCATTATCCCCCTCGAAAAGAGGAGTATATTCTCCGTAGACCCAAAATTTATCTCCCTGCTTGCTATGGCACCTGACATCTGCCGAAAAGGATTCATGTGCTTTCTTTTTATCAAGAATATCTGTTAATATATCCAGGTCTGTTTCTTCGCCAACAAAAAAGGTTGATGGTGCATAACCTGCAACTTCTTCAAGTTTGTATCCAGTAAAGTCTTCAAATGCTTTATTTACCCAGGTTATAAAATTATTCTGATCGGTGATGATGATAATGTTGTTTACTTTGGTAATGATGCCTCCTAATCTTTTAACCTCATTATCAATACGGCGTGCCTGTAATTCTTTTTCAATAAACTTTTTTTCATGCGCTTTTACCAGCCTATAGATCAGGTAGCTCGTTACGGTAACAAATACAAACCTTCGGCTATCGCCTAGTATATCAAACCAATGCGGACTAAGTAGATGCTGATACACGATAAGCATCCGATCGCTAAACACGATCCATGACAGGGAAATGGTTAAATAAATTAAAGCAATACGCAAAGCACCGGCTCTCATTAGGTCTGGTATAGGAATAATATTTTGTGATGCTTAATGTATACGGAACACTAAGCTCAATTGTTAGCAACCGATTACACTTTTTATTTAAAATTTGATAAGGATTTTGTAGATCAGCTAAATGTACCTACAGGAACATAGTTGTATTGCTCAAGTTCAAATAATTTATCAATTGGCCTGCATACACCATTGGATATCAATATTATCTTGTCGCTTGCATCGATAATATTAATATAGTCGTGATCAGTGATAATAAAACCTTTTGTTGGGCGGTATTCTTGTATCAGGTCGATGATGATTTGTTTATAGAGTGGTTCAACCTTTGAAAATGGTTCGTCGAGAAGAATAAATTTAACATCGAGGTTTAACAGCAACAGTATTTCGAGATATCTTAATTCTCCACCTGATAATGCTGAAATACGTTTTTTAAGATGTTTTTTAACATGGGGTTATTCAGGATTTTATTTCTTGAGTTTTCGTCAGAGATAAAAATATTAATGATCCTTTTTATAGAAATATTTTGCGGCAGAAAAGCATGCTGTGGCAGGTATGCTATAAGGTTACCGGTTTTATAAGGTTGATCATATACCTGCCCGTTTATCCTGATAAACTTACTTTTAGCAGAAAGTGTTCCGAAAATAACCTTTAACAGCGATGATTTGCCGCAGCCATTCCTACCCAATATGCCAATCACTTCGCCTGTTGCGCATTTTAAATAGCAATCGGTTACTATCTGCTTGTGATCGAATGAGATAATGACACTATCTACTTCAAGCAAATTAGCCATGAATGAAATGTGTTGTGATAAGTAATATGGCAGCTAAGATCACATTCAGCCGAAACGAAAAACCGATAAGCTTGAATCTGGAGAAGCCACGGTTAAAATAAAAGTAGTAGCGTTGCTGGTAATACCATTCAAAAAATAGGGCAGATGCGAACAAACCTGCCGTGCAGAAACAAATAACGAAGGCTGCCAAACCATACATATAGCCCAAAACGAAAGAAAAGGGAAGGTTAATGGTCTGAAGTACGCGGTAGTAGTTGAAAGCTATCCTCATTAAGGCCAGGTGTTGATTGGCTTAATAACGAAAGTTTTGCAACAATGTTGTCAGGGATTGCGGACCTTGCCATTACCTTTTACCAGCCATTTGTAACTGGTTAGTTCTTGTAGACCCATTGGGCCGCGGGCATGAAGTTTTTGTGTACTAATGCCAATTTCTGCGCCTAAGCCAAACTGTGCACCATCGGTAAATGCTGTTGAGGCATTAACATACACAGCCGCCGCATCAACTTTATTCAAAAAGCTTGCTGCATTATCAGCATTTTCGGTAATGATAGCCTCGCTGTGTTTTGAGCTATACCGTGCGATATGATCTAAGGCTTCCTCAAGGTCGTCAACTGTTTTTATAGCTATTTTAAGCGATAAAAACTCTGTTCCAAAATGTTCAGGTTTAGCTTGATGTAATAATCCGGCCGGATAATGACCCTGAAGTACTGCATAGGCTGTGCCATCAGCGTAAATCTCTACTTGTTTTTCAGCTAACGGCTGAGCCAATGCGGGCAGATCATGCAAACGAGAAGATTGAATAATAAGACAATCAAGCGCATTGCAAACACTTACACGGCGTGTTTTAGCATTGCAGATAATTTCAGCGCCTTTTTGCAGGTCGCCGGTTCCATCAAAGTAAGTATGGACAATGCCTGCTCCGGTTTCGATTACCGGAACCTTGCTTTGTTGACGTACACGGTCTATCAATTGCTGGCTGCCACGTGGAATAAGCACATCAATATAACCAATGGCATTAAATAAGGCCTCCGTAGCTTCGCGTTCGGGTGGAAGGAGTACAGCTACATTTTTATCAATACCATGCCTTTCCAATACCCGGTGAATAAGCGAAATAATAGCCTGATTGGAATATGCCGCATCGCTGCCACCTTTTAGAACAGCAACATTGCCTGTTTTAAAACATAATGCGAATACATCAAAAGTAACATTCGGGCGGGCCTCATATATTACACCAACTACTCCTAAGGGCACACTGATCTTAGAAATGATAAGACCATTGAGCATTGTTTTTTCGGAGAGTACATGGCCGAGCGGGTTAGGTAAATTAGCCACGTTTACAATATCTTTTGCAATGTCTTTTATGCGTGTTTCGGTAAGTTTCAGGCGATCATATTTCGGATCAGATGGATCCATCCGGTCAAGGTCTTTTTGGTTTTCCCTTAACAAATGATCGGTTTGTGCTATCG
>JBQCEA010000676.1:0-2561 GCA_051960695.1 Mucilaginibacter sp.
CGAGGCACAGAATTTGACGCCACACGAGATCAAAACCATTATATCGAGGGCAGGCGAGAACAGTAAGTTTGTTTTTACAGGTGATATTTACCAGATCGATACGCCTTACCTTGATGCAGAGAGTAACGGTTTATCCTATCTGATCGATAAAGCCAAGGGACATCCGCTATATGCTCACATCACTTTACAAAAAGGGGAGAGGAGTGAGTTGGCTAATCTGGCAACGGAAAGATTGTAAAACTAATTTTACCACTATAAAAGTTGCAATTCCTATAATGTGAATCAAACCTTTTATATATTTGTTAGCCAACCTAATCACATTATGAATAGTTTTTCTTTCCATCAGAAGCTTACTGCAAAGGAATATAGAAAATTATGTTTTGTTATTCTTTACCGAAAAATGTGGTTTCTGACTCTAACCATATTCTCTTTGTTTTTTCTGGTAAGTCTTCCATTCTGGTTTAGTCACGAAAGAAGCGCTCTCCTTGATGACGTTTTTGAATTTGGACTATTCACTACCTTTATGTCGATATATTTACCCGTCATAAATTACTTTCGAGCGAATTGGTTATTTAAAGGTAATTACAGGCTAAGTGAAAATATACTTTATGAATTGTCAGAAGAAGGTGTTGTGTCTAACGGCGAGACTTTTAATGGGCAGTATTCATGGGACAAGGTATATAGAGTGAAGGTGCTTAAAAACTGGCTTTTAATTTATCAAAGTCGGACAACTGCTAATTTGATCAAAGTATCTGAATCAGATATTGAAAATATAGAATCATTAAAGAAATTCCTTAAGTCTAATAACTTTAGACTTAAGAGAAATTGGTAATAAGTTCTCACAACAATATATCATCCGTCACCCGGTCAATATCATAACTGATCTTGTTCACAAAACCCAACTGCTCTTTTAACAAAGCCTCATCGGCACTAAGTTTCTTTTTTTCAGTTGTCTGCGCTGGTATATTGATAGAAAATTGTGCTCCCTTACCGCCAAGCTTTTTGTCGCTGTCATTCAAAATGGCCAGGCTTTTACGGATAAGCCTTACATTTTCGGGCTGGGTTTGATGGAGATTTTTTTCGCTTATGCCATAAGAAAGGTTTGCCAGGTAGGAGGAAAGGATGTGGTTCAGCACTACAAACTTATGAATCTCTTTGATCTTGCGTTGCTTGCTTTTGGGTTCAGATGTCATCCTTTCAAACATCGCCGAAAGGTTAGCTGAATTTACATAAATGTCTTTTCTTGCCAGTTTATAATCCGTTACGCTGACTTGCCTGCCTGTTATGGTTTCAGCTATGCGGGCTAAGTAATTAGCATTGGCATAGATCACCTTTCTGAGATTTTGCTGTACCTGTTCAAATTCCCAGATCGGCAATATCATATAAATAGATATAAATGCTATAGCAGAGCCAATGGCTGTATCTATCACCCTTTCTTCAATAAGGCTGATCTGTCCTACTCCAAGAAACTTGAAAAGCAGTATGACATAGGGTGTGGTGAAGATAACGCTGACAATATAATTTAAGCGGACAAAGCTGTAACTCCCGAGCATGGTGATAATGAACAACACAAACTGCACATCTTTATTCGGGATCAGCTTGATGATGAGCATACCTATCACACCACCGCTGATGGTACCCACAAGCCTTTGGTAGTTGCGTTGTTTGGATAAACTGAAACCAGGTTTCAGTATCACGATTATAGTAAGCAACACCCAATAACTATGATGCCCGAGGAACAAAAGTTTCGCGGTAATAAAACCAACCAGGCAGGCGATAGCTACCCGCAGGGCATGCCTGAATGATGCTGATGAAAGCGAGAAGTTATCGAAATAGATCTGTGGTGCATAATCCTGCCGGGAAACAAATTTTGAATATTCTACTTCCTCAGGCTTTTTGATCAAAACCTTTGATGACCTCGAATTATAGTAGTTAAATATGTTGTGGATATTCTGATTTAGGTCGCGCAGATTGATCAGTATCTTTTTCAATACCAAATTACTTATACCGGTTTCAGTTGCAGCAACTTCATCTATTCTTCGTTTCAAAAGCTCCAGCTCTGCATTAAAATCATGAGCGTAGGCATAACGCTTGTTTGATAAGATGCCATAACCCATATTTTCCAGCTCGTGCGCCATGTGGTGAAGCACTTTGGCTATCTCATCCGGAATGCCTGTGTTGCCAAATTTTTCTCTTATCTGGTTGTAATCGTAGTGCGTTGCCAGAATTTGTTCGTAAAGATCAACAAGGTCAATAAAGGTAAGTACCAATACCCGGCTGGCATTGGTTGATTCTTTTACCATTACCCGGCTTTTGAACAGTATCTCGCGAATAGCATCCTGGCTTTGGCTTACCTGTATTTGCTGCGATACCAGTTTGCGATAGTTCCCATCAACGTCTGTTCCGGTTTGGTAGAAATCAGCCTTTATCTCAAGAAATTTAACCAGGTCCATTATGCTTTCGCCTATAGCTTGTTGAGCAGCCCGGTATGGCCTCAGGCTAAAAAACACGATACTGAATAGCAGATACCATATGCCACCAGCTGTTACGAGAAGACAATA
>JBQCEA010000677.1:0-8290 GCA_051960695.1 Mucilaginibacter sp.
GCTCCGTTTGCCCCTGTTGAACCTGTCGGACCGGTAGCGCCTGTGGGTCCGGTTTGTCCTTGCGGGCCCATTGCCCCATCCTTACCGCATTTTATCAATAGTATAGCGAAAAAGATCATTGAAAGTAAAAGCAGATAGCGTTGCATTTTCATCATATCCTCCTTTTAGTTTAATTATGAATAATCTGTTAACCAGTAAGCAACCAAAATTAGGTTCGGCAACACGGCTGTTAATCAGGATATTACTGAATTATACTACGCTGTTTACTCTTTTGATACCCGTAGTTTTACGCAAAGAACGTTTCGCTTTTTTCGCTTGGAAAAATATTTAGGCAATGCAGATTTGTAACTGTTACAAAGTAAATTATGATTTTAAATAGGAAAGTTTCGGTGGTCAATCCTTCTTACGCCCTTTGTTCAGGCCGATCTTGACCTTACCTGTTGAATCGGCTTTTGCCAGTAAATGCAGTATAATGCCCTTATACCTTTTCTTTTCAAGCTTCTCCGGATCGGTTATCGTAGTGTCTTTTTTCGGATTGCGCAGGGGTACATCAATTGCCAGGTCAGTGCCCTTTGTTAAGCCGTATGTTCCTTCGATATCCATATTGATAGCGCTTGAACTGAGTTTCAAAGGGTACACTTTTATCATATCGCCGTTAACATCAAACCGCGCATTTAGCTCCCGTATACGAATATCCTTCAGGTCGCGGAAAGGGAAAGCAAATTTTCCAACTTTATAGATCGGTTTAAAATTGATCAGCGCGCCATCCTGCAGGTTTACATCAAGCGTGCCATTGATAGAGTTTTTGATAAGCTTTCCATCGTTGGTAAGTCCGGCGGTGATCTGTGTTTTAGCCGAAAGATAGCCCTTCAGATTGTTAGCCGTAAAATCGCTCAGGCCGAAATTGTCAAATGCCTCAAAAAACTCGCGCACATCTACATGACTGATCGTTGTGTTCAGCTTTGCTTTATTCATATCAATGCCCTTTTTTATCGCACCGTTCAATTTCAAAAAACCTCCGGCATGTTTCAGGCCGGCATCTTTGATCACAACAGCATTTTGAGACGTCAGCAGATCGGCATGCACATCTGTAGCCAGGAATTTGTAATAATGCAACTGATCTACATCCAGGTGCATTGTAGTAGCGCTTTTTTCCAGGACGTTACTTAGTTGATCAATCGGGTTACCGCTATTGCCCACAGGTTTTTCCTTCACAACCGGCTCAGCCTCGCCACCGCTTAAAAACCCTATAAACTCGCCAAGGTAAAGCTGCGGACTATGTATCTGCCATACCAGCAGAATCTTCTCGGGGTCGTTATAATACAGGTTCATGAAGTTTCTGATCCTGCCATTCATTTCAACTACGCTATGCCCTGTTTGCAATCGGATATTTTTGAGAATAAGGCTGTTTTGGGTGATATTCATTGAAATGGAGCTATTAACAACTTTTAATTTTTCGGGCAGATAGATAATATTAGCATTCCTGATATTAATATATCCCGTTACCATAGGTTTATTCAGCCGATAATTGATGACGTCGCCTTTATATCGCAGCAGTATATCTGCGTGGCCTTTTGTAAACCGTGCTATTTTATCGCCCAGTAACGCATTTAACTCTGTGACAGGGAAACTTGCCCTGAAATCGCCCATTGCAATCGTATTATTGAGGTCGACAATATCCCCTGCGTCTATAGTAAATGGAATATGCTGATAGCTGCCTGTAAATTTCGTGATCCTGATCACCGAATTATCATCCGTAAAACCCTGAGCATCTTTATAGTTATTGGTAAAAACTGCATTAAAATTGCAGTTATCGAGCTCTACTGCAGGGGTTGTCACTTTGCTGTCGCGGATTTTAGCTGTGATATATAGAAATGGATTGCCACCGGCAAAGCTGCCTTCTATTCGGGCCATAACCGAAACAGGTTTACTAATATTGTAATTATCCAGTTTGCGCTTGATATTATTTGCCAGTAATTCCGATGCTTGCCGCCATGTGATCTGGTCGCAATTAAGGTGGATAGCAAAATCAGCGGGTCTTTTATTAGCGCCGAATACGGCATTCATTTTAAAAACATTCGGCCCTATGTCAAGCGCATCCGACTGTACATCAATTCTACCATCGTCATTCCCGATTGCTGAAAAATAACCTGTCACTATTTTGTTCCGGATGAAGCTGCCATTTTTAGTTCTGAACGACATGCTTTTAGCCAATACGCTCATTTGAACATTGGCCTTCCAGCCGCTATCCAAACTTTCCATTTTTCCTTCCAGACTGTTTATATGAAAAAAGAAGAGCTTGCTTTTTTGGCGGTCATCTACTTTGAGTTCTACCTGCGAAAAGCTGAATTGCTGAAATTCGGCCGGAGTAGTTTTGCCCGTAGCCGTTTTTTTAAGTTTTTTCCTCCCTTTTCTGAATACGCTTAAGTTACTGTAACCTGTGCTGTCAGTATACAGATCAACGGATGCCTGGTCAATATCAATACGCTCGATCTCAGCCGTACCGCTGATCAGTGAAAGTGAATTGAGCGATACATAAAACTCCTTTGCGTCCAGCAAGGTATGATGATGCCGGGCGAATTGCTTGTCGCGGATCTGCACATTTTTAAGCTCAAGCGAGACCTGCGGAAAGCGTTTAAAAAATTGCTGGTGCAGATCGCCTATCGTTATCTTACCGTCAAGGTTTTGATTCAGTTCCGAACTGACGATCTTCAGTATACGGTCTTTGTCCAGCGTAACATAAACCAGCAAGCCTATAAAAAGCACTACAACCAGGGCGATTGCTCCGAAAAGTATCTTCAGACTGGTTTTTACCCACTTTGGCATAGCAACATAAAGCCGGGAAATAACTTTTTGTTTTGCCGGTGAGGTATTTACGACATCTGTCAGACAATTGACTGTGAACTGTTGAAATAGTTAGCAGGGTCCCAACGTGTCTTAACAGTCCTTAACCTGGCGAGATTGCTGCCAAAATACAAGCTTAGGGCTGTTGCTCTGCCGCCAGGCAAGTTATTCAGGTCAGTATCCGGATAGTTAAAATAGCAGCCATCAACATTGTTAGTTGCATCCTTAGTCGGATCAGGTGCACCTCCTGAATTTTTATAAACATCAGCATAAAAACTCTGTATCCAGCTTAAGTGATAACTATCATTAGCACTGTTGGTCCAATAGGTTTGATATTGAAGCTTCATTATAGATGACCGCTGATGAACCGCTGTGGCAGCTGAAGCCACCTGGTTGATCTGGCCACCGTAAGTATCTATCTGCAATAAACTTTGTGACATGTCTGAGGGTGAAAGCCCCGTAGGTACTGTTGTCAGCCATTTATAAATAGCTGCTACCTGGTCTGCCGGGAATGGTTTGCGCATATAAGCTGATTTATATTTACCGCGTTGATTTGCTCCTGAACCGTTCAGGTATTGAGCCATCTCATAGTAACTATAAAGCATGGTATCCTTTGAATTTTGGAAAAGGTACCCATGATGCGCCAGTCCCGGCCGTGTCATGAGTGTATAAGTAGCGATGCCCGAGAGCGCTGTTAATACCGGGTTTACAAATTGGGTTTGTATAGTAGCGGGATCTTCGCCATCCAGTATTGCCGTTTGTATGGTAAGGTGTGTTTCACCTGTAACCTGGTGGTTTAATGCGAAAATACCGAACTGCCTCCAGTTGTTGGTTTGCTGCGCAAAAGAGGCGAACCAGTTAAGCAAATTGCCCAACACCGTAGTGTTAAGCTCCGACCAGGGGAAGGCAACAGTGGTTAAAAGGGCCTGTTGCGGTGCCTTAGGCAATGTTTTAAAGTAATATTTAGTTACTACGCCAAAATTTCCGCCTCCGCCACCGCGATGAGCCCAGTATAGGGCTTGCTGGTCGTAGTACACCGAATTGCCGTCAACATAAATAGAATAGGCCGGCAAAGCAGGCTTGTCTTTAATTATCAGTTCTACACCAGTGAGCCAATCTACGGTCAATCCGTTTAGCCTTGATAGAAGACCATAACCACCTCCGCAAATATGCCCTCCCAAACCAACTGAATAACATGAGCCGGCTGGAAGTACTAACCCGTAATCACGAAAAAGTGCCTGGAAAGCACTCCAGGTAGTTCCGCCCGATTCTAAATAATATCCATAAGTGGCATCATATCCATAACCGTTCATAGGGCTGACATCTATAATGGCCTGGGTAGTGCTATTAAAAACGAAGTCCTCATAGCAATGGCCTCCGCTTTTTATTTTGACATTGCTGCCATATAAGTTTATGGCATCATTTACCGCAGCTGCGGTACCCGGGGTATCATAACACAGGTAAATTGCCTTGCAAGAACCTGCAAGCCACCGCCGGTTAAATCCTTGTAAAAAACTCGGAAAACGTGAGTCAGTTGTTGACGCGGTAACTTTTTCATAACCTGATGGCATCTTCTAAAAAATTTGTTTTCAGGCACTAATTTGGTTCTTAACTAATAGATTTTCAACCGTGTAATAACGGTTTTTGATACGTATTTTTACGCTATTATATATAATAAAAGCGGACAACTCGCGTCGTCCGCTTTACAATCAATCTCAATCTTTAGTAAGCTTAGGCCTATCTGTAATAAGCTTCGCTCCACTTAAGCTCGTTTTTCAACTGCCTTAAATTGGTGTCCTTACCAATAAGCACATATTCAATTCGTGCCATATCAGCAAAATCAGCCATATGTTCAGCAGTTAAGTTCTGGCTATAGCCAGTATGGTGGGCGCCGCCTGCTAAGATCCACGCAGCACAGCCGGTTTTCATATCAGGCAGTGGTTTCCACAGTACCCTTGCAACCGGTAGTTTAGGCAGGTCATGTTGTGGTGCAATAGCTTCTACTTCATTCACCAGTAAACGGAAACGATTACCCATATCCACTACCGATGCATTCAGCGCCGGACCAGACGCTACGTTAAATACCAATCGTACCGGGTCGGCTTTGCCGCCTATACCCAATGGGTGTATCTCACATTTGGCTTTGCCATCAGCGATCGATTCGCATATTTCAAGCATGTGCGAGCCCAAAACCAGCGGGTTAACCGGATCGAAATGGTAAGTGTAATCTTCCATAAATGCGTTGCCGCCTTTAGCCCGCTTCCCATAACTTTCATGGCACGCACCAAAGCCGCAGTTGTCCAATCGCCTTCTCCGGCAAAGCCATAGCCCTGTCCCATCAGGCGCTGGGCTGCAATGCCCGGCAACTGTGCCATGCCATGCAGATCTTCAAACGTATCGGTAAAGCCTTTAAAATTGCCATCCTGCAAGAAAGCTTTCAGGCCTAATTCAATTTTAGCTGCATCGCGGAGCGAGGTGTATTGTTCGCCGCCTTTTCTCAGTGATGGAACAACTGCATAGCGTTCCTCATATTCGGCAGTTAAGCGGTCAACTTCTGCATCGCTTATCGCATTGATCACCTGCACTACATCGCCTACGCCATAGGTATTTACCGAATAACCAAATTTCAGTTCAGCCTCTACTTTATCACCGTCAGTAACGGCTACATAGCGCATATTATCACCAATACGTGCAAAACGTGCGCCTTGCCAGTCGGCCCAGCCTGCCGCGGCACGGCTCCAGGTGTTTATTTGATCAAGAACTGCTTCATCCTGCCAGTGACCAACCACAACCTTGCGCTCCAGCCTTAACCTCGACATAATAAACCCAAACTCGCGGTCGCCGTGCGCACTTTGGTTCAGGTTCATGAAATCCATATCTATGGTGCTCCACGGAATATCACGGTTGAACTGCGTATGCAGGTGCAGAACAGGTTTTTGCAGAATTTTAAGCCCGTTTATCCACATCTTGGCAGGCGAAAAAGTATGCATCCAGGCAATGATACCAATACAATTTCTGGCGCTATTGGCTTCCTGACAAATGCTATATATTTCTTCTGTTGATTTTACAGTTGGCTTAAAAACAACCCTTACAGGTATCTGTCCGGCGTTGTCTAGCCCTTTGGCTATTTGCTGCGAATGTTCGGCTACTTGCTTTAATGTTTCTTCTCCGTACAAGTCCTGGCTGCCGGTAACAAACCATACTTCAAATTCTTTTAGATTGATCATTGATGATTTATAATAATTATTGAATTACTGATTGACTGAATTATTGATTATTGCTGTTTGATTGCTGAGAAATAGAATTCTAATCTCTGATCTCTAATCTCACCCTACTGCCCATAATATGAATCCGGCCCGTGCTTGCGCTCATAGTGCTTCCGGATCAGTGAGTCTTTCAGACAGCCGCATTGGCCATTGATCTGCTCGGTCAGGAAAGCCATCTGTGCTACCGACTCCAATACTGCGCTATTGTAAACAGCTTTATCGGCGGTTTTTCCCCAGCTAAACGGAGCATGATTGCCCACTAATACCATTTCCACTTCCCTATAATCCAGCTTTTTTTCTTCTAAACAATTCATGATCTGGAAGCCGGTTTGATATTCGTAGTCGCCCAATATCATTTCATCATCCATCGGTGGCGCGCAGGGTATGTTTGCCGTGTTATGGTCGGCATGCGTAGTACCGTAGATGGGAATATCCCGCTGTGCCTGTGCCCAGGATGTTGCATACATCGAGTGCGTATGGCAAATGCCGCCGATATCCCAATGCTTATATAAAACAGCATGTGTTTTGGTATCAGATGAAGGGCGCAGGTCACCTTCTACGATATTGCCATCAAAATCGACGATCACCATTTTACCGGGCGAAAGTTCCTGGTAAGGCACGCCGCTGGGTTTAATGGCGAACACGCCCAAATTGCGGTCTGCAGCGCTTACGTTACCAAACGTGAAGATCACCAGGTTTAACTTTGGTAATTCCATATTGGCGTAATAAGCAGCCTCGCGTATGTATTGATATTTACTCATTATCTATTTCTTTTCCTGTTCAATATATTTACCCAATTCCAGGTAACGCTGATAGCGTTTCTGGTAGTATGCGGCATTTTGATGGCTAGGAAGATATTCCTTATCAAAACCACCGCCCATAGCCTGCATAGCTTCTTCTACATTTGAGTAGATGCCTGCTGCTGTAGCTGCAAACATTGCCGCCCCAAGCGCACAGGTATGCTCAAACTGGTGAATGCGTATAGGCATCTGCATCACATCAGCCATCATCTGCATAATATAAGGTGATTTTTTGGCGACACCACCAATACCGATCAAACCTTTTACCGGTATACCTTCGCTGTTAAACCTATCAACGATACTTTTCGCGCCGAAACATGTAGCCTCAGCTAATGCCCTGAAAACCCGGGATGCATCGCTGCCGAGGCTTAACCCGGTTATGGCACCTTTTAACAATTGATTTGCATCCGGTGTGCGACGGCCATTCAGCCAGTCAATTGCCAGTTCTGCATTTTCATCCAAAGGCAATGCAGCGGCTTGTTTACTCAACTCAGGAATGATCTGGTTTGATATTTGTTCCCTTAATGCTTTATCCCCTATAAACTGTAAAGGCCATTCCAGCAACTTACGGAACCATGCATAAGTATCGCCAAAAGCGGACTGGCCAGCTTCCATGCCGATCATACCCGGAATAATTGAGCCATCCACTTGTCCGCAGATACCGCTAACCAATTGATCAGTAAAATCGGCTTTAGGTGCAACCAGCATATCACAGGTTGATGTACCCATCACCTTGCTCAAATGATAAGGTTCAATCTGCCCGCCTACTGCGCCCATGTGTGCATCAAATGCACCTACACCAACAATTACATCTTGCGATAACCCCAATCTTTTTGCCCATTCAGCGCTCAAAGTACCGGCAGCCTCATCAGAGGTATAAGTTTCCTTCGGAAGCCTGGCGACAAACCCTTTTAATAGTGGATCGAGGCTTGAAAAGAAATTATCCGGCGGATAGCCGCCAAATGCCTCAGACCATAAAGCCTTATGACCAGCCGAACAACGTCCGCGTTTTAGTTGATCTGCATCTGTACCACCTGTCAACAAAAAAGGCACCCAATCGCAATGCTCCACCCAGGTATAACAAGCCTGACGTACATGTTCATCTGCTCTTAAAGTGTGCAGCAACTTAGCCCAAAACCATTCGGACGAGTAAATGCCACCTACATATTGCAGGTAATTTGTATCAAATTTTGTTGCGTGATTATTGATCTCGGCAGCTTCTTTAACACCAGTATGGTCTTTCCACAGCACGAACATGGCATTTGGGTTATTCTCAAACCCTGCCTTTAATGCTAAAGGCACACCTGCTTTATCAACCGCTACGGGCGAAGAACCTGTAGTGTCTACTGAAATTGCTTTAACAGATGATGCAATAGCATC
>JBQCEA010000678.1:0-6758 GCA_051960695.1 Mucilaginibacter sp.
ACTATAACAAAGGAAGGTAATTTATGATATGACGTCAACCCGTGTTTTCACGGTATTTTCATTTTTCTTGAAATGCAAAAAGCCGCTATATAGCGGCTTTTTAATAATTTCTAATTTCAAATATTAATCAGAAGTTAAGACTACTCTTCTACAACTTCGCTGTTGGGAGTGCTCAGTTCTGGAGTTTGTCTTTTGAAATAATGTTTTTGATAGATCAGGATCAGGATCACGCCAACTGATATAGAAGCATCAGCCAGGTTAAATACCGGCCTGAAGAATATAAAATCCTGCCCGCTCCACACCGGGAACCATGACGGAAAATTACCGGTTAAAAGTGGGAAATAGAACATGTCCACTACGCGGCCATGAAACAAGGGAGCGTAATTATACACCATGCCATAAAATGTTGAATCGATGATATTACCCAAAGCACCGGCAAATATCAGCGCAACGTTCATGATCAAGCCACGATGATATTTGTGCTTGATCAGGTAAGCCATTCCATAACCGATAGCTATTACGGCCGCTATGCGAAAAAGCGTCAAAAATAATTTGCCGAATGAGCCACCGAATTCCATCCCGAAGGCCATACCATTATTTTCGGTATAGTGCAGCATACCATGGCTGCCCAGTAGATGGATCTCTTCGCCAAGGTACATATGCATGCGTACCCAGGTTTTTATAACCTGGTCTGCAATAACCACAAGCGCGGCAAGAAGAAAAGGCTTTGTATAAGAAGCTTTCATTAATACTGCTTCATCTTGGCTTCCATGCTTAGAGTAGTGTGCGGCACAGCACGTAAACGTTCTTTTTGTATCAGTTTGCCGGTTTCGCGGCAAACGCCATAAGTTTTGTTTTCAATACGCACTAATGCTGCTTCCAATTGCTCTATAAATTTTTTCTGACGGGCTGCCAGCTGGTTGATAGATTCTTTTTCAAGAGTAGCCGAACCATCTTCCAAAGTTTTGTAAGTTCCGGCAGTATCGTCGGTACCGTTAGCATTCGGATTGCTTAAAGATGATGCCAGCGCGTTCAACTCTTCTTTTGCGATACGCAGCTTATCTAATATCAAATCTTTAAATTCCTGTAATTCTGCATCAGAATACCTGGTTTTTTCTGTTTCCTGTTTCATTTATATTTTAGTTATAACGATCAAAATTTCAATTCCATCTATTTCTGCCTTGTCGCCATCAACAAGCTGATCATTTAATTTTATGCTATCTGCTAAAATTTCGGCGCAAATATAGGATAAATTATTATTTACAGAATTGGTAATAACTTGCGAATCAGTACGATACTGAACGCTTATTCTGTCAGTTACTTCAAATCCTTTTGATTTGCGCAGGTTTTGTATACGGTTGATCAGCTCGCGGGATACACCTTCCTGTTTCAATTCATCGGTTACATTAACATCTAACGCGACAGTTAGTTTTCCCATATTTGCAACCTGCCATCCCGGAACGTCTTCAGCTATGATCTCAACCTCGGTATTGAGTATCGAATAGGGAGCATTGATGAGTTGAACACTGCCTTCGCTTTCCAGTTTGGCTATATTTTCCTGGCTCCATCCGTTGATCTCTTCCGCTACAGCTTTCATGTCTTTACCAACTTTTGGCCCTAATGCTTTGAAATTCGGCTTCACTTTCTTTTTGATGAATCCTGAAGCATCGGTAATATACTCTATATCTTTGATATTTGTTTCAGAAAGGATCAGTTCTTTTACCAGTTCAACCTGATGCTTGAAATTTTTATCCAGTATTGGCAGCAATATCTTGCTTAATGGCTGGCGTACGTTGATGTTTACTTTTTTACGCAGCGACAACACCAGCGATGAAATGTCCTGCGCTAATTGCATACGCTCTTCGAGCGCTTTATTTACCAGCTCTTTGTTGTAAACCGGAAAATCAGCCAGGTGGACTGACTCAAATTTTTCCTTTTTGGTGACCTTATTCAGATCGTTATACAACTTGTCTGCAAAGAATGGCGCTATTGGCGACATCAGCTTGGCAATAGTCACTAAGCAAGTATATAATGTTTGATATGCCGATAGTTTATCTGCCGAATCATCCGATTTCCAGAAACGGCGTCGGCTTAAACGCACATACCAGTTGCTCAGGTGCTCGTCAACAAAGTCCTGTATAGCGCGGGCCGCTTTAGTCGGCTCAAAATCGGCGTAGAAAGCGTCTACATCCTTGGTTAAGGTGTTCAGCAAAGATATGATCCAGCGGTCTATCTCCGGACGGTCTTTCAGGTCGATCTCTGCTTCGCTGTATGTAAACTTATCGATATTGGCGTATAGCGCGAAGAAGGAATAAGTGTTGTAAAGCGTACCGAAAAACTTGCGGCGGACTTCGTCAATCCCTTCCATGTCAAACTTCAGGTTATCCCATGGTGATGCATTGCTGATCATGTACCAGCGTGCGGTATCGGCGCCGTATTTCTCTATAGTAGCAAACGGATCTACAGCATTGCCTAAACGTTTGGACATTTTGTTGCCGTTCTTATCCAGCACCAAGCCGTTCGATACCACGTTTTTGAACGCGATACCTTTATTGCCTACTTCTTTATTGATTTCTTTAACCTCGTCGCTGCATTCACTCAGCATTACGGCGATAGCGTGCAGGGTAAAGAACCAGCCGCGGGTTTGGTCAACGCCTTCGGCAATGAAATCAGCCGGGTAAGCATTTTTAAATTGTTCCTTGTTCTCAAACGGGAAATGCCATTGTGCATAAGGCATGGCACCACTATCAAACCAAACATCGATCAGGTCGGGTTCACGGAACATCTTTTTGCCTTTTGCTGAAGTTAATACAACATCATCCACATAAGGACGGTGCAAATCGAATGTTGAATTATTGAGTGACTGAATTATTGAATTATTCTTTTCTAATTCTTCAGCTGACAATACGCCGCTTTCTACTGCTGCTGCCAGTGCCGCTTTTAACTCATCTATCGAGCCAATGCATTTCTCCTCAGAACCATTTTCCTCACGCCAGATAGGCAGCGGCGTGCCCCAATAACGTGAACGCGACAAATTCCAGTCGACCAGATTCTCCAGCCAATTACCAAAGCGACCTGTTCCGGTTGATTCCGGTTTCCAGTTGATAGTTTTGTTCAGTTCAACCAGTTTATCCTTTACCGCAGTAGTCTTAATAAACCAGCTATCCAGCGGATAATATAATATCGGCTCATCTGTACGCCATGAGTGCGGGTAGCTGTGCTCATATTTACGTACATCAAAAGCTTTATTATCTTCTTTCAGTTTAATAGCGATCATTACATCCGTAGCCCTAAAGCCCGGTTCCTCACGCTCTTCTCTGGTATAATATTCCTCTTTTACATAAAGACCTGCAAAATCGGTTACCTCATCCACAAAACGGCCTTGCTTATTCACCAAGGGAACTTCTTTGCCGTTCTCGTCATGAACCATAACGGATGGCACTCCATTTTCCTTACAAGCCCGGAAGTCGTCCGCACCAAAAACAGAAGCGGTGTGTACAATGCCTGTACCATCTTCGGTAGTTACGAAATCAGCCGGGATAACACGGAAAGCATTCTTTTCCAGCTCGTCGTTGGTTACATAAGGCATTAATTGATGATAACGCAGGCCAACCAGGTCGGAACCTTTAAAGTTTGCTACAACCTTCCACGGAATTACTTTATCGCCTTCCTTATATTCTTCAAATGAAGCGTTTTCACCGTCAGCTTTAAAGTATTTAGAAACCAATTCTTTCGCCAGGACAACACTTACCGGTTTAAAGGTATACGGGTTAAAGGTTTTTATCTTAACATAATTAATGTCTTCCCCAACGGCCAGGGCGCAATTAGATGGCAGTGTCCATGGGGTGGTCGTCCAGGCCAGGATCACCGTATCTTCGTTGCCTTCAAAAAGCAAAGGCATTAACGGGTGCTGCTGATCGTTCTTTAAATGGAACTCTGCTACAATGGTGGTATCTTTTACCATTTTGTAAGTACCCGGCTGGTTCAGCTCATGCGAACTCAAGCCAGTGCCAGATTTTGGCGAATAGGGCTGTACAGTATAGCCTTTATACAGCATACCTTTATTGTAGAGCTCCTTCAGTATCCACCAAAGCGTCTCAATGTATTCATTTTTGTAAGTGATGTACGGATCGTTCAGGTCAACCCAATAACCCATCTTTTCGGTCAGGTCATTCCAAACATCGGTAAACTTCATTACCTCTTTACGGCAGGCTTCGTTGTAGTCTTCAATAGATATCTTTTTGCCAATATCGTCTTTTGTAATGCCCAATGTTTTTTCAACGCCAAGCTCTATCGGCAGGCCATGGGTATCCCAACCGCCTTTACGTTTTACCTGGTAGCCTTTGAGGGTTTTGTAACGGCAAAAAATGTCCTTAATAGAACGCGCCATTACGTGGTGAATGCCGGGCATCCCATTTGCCGAAGGCGGCCCTTCGTAAAAAGTGTAAGGGTTATTTTCAGGCCGGCTGGTTATGCTTTTTTCAAATATGTTATTGGCCTTCCAAAACTCCAGTACATCCTTGCCGATCTGTGATAAATTAAGTTGCTTATATTCCTTGTACATCAATATGTTCACCTCAAATTTTGAGGTGGCAAAAATACGGAATTTAATTATAAAAGTTATATTGGTAGCATGAAATTGAAATGGATCATACCTATTATAAGCGCTGTTTTGATAGTAATATTCTTCATTGCCTATAAATACAGTGCCCATGATTCAAGTGCAGACAAGTGGTATAGTTTCGGGTTAGGTTTTTCATCAGCTGTGTTTGTAACTACCCTTATACCGGTTATCCTGAAAAACAGCAGGAAAAAGTCTGCTTGAACCGTTTAAAGCGAAATAGATGGGGAAATTCCGTTACCCGGCAGTATTGTTTATAAGCAGTTTTGCGTTGCTTTTGGCAGGACTGGCTTTAAAGATAATGCATTGGCGCGGCGGTCAGCTGCTAACCGGCAGCATGTTTATGGTGCAGGCCTTCGCCATCATATGGCTCATCGTACTGCTTTTGAAACAGGGCAAAGGGCCATAAAAAACGGCGCAATTTCTTACGCCGTTCCAATAGCCGATAAAAAATCAATGCTGTTTACTTCTTTAATGATGCCATGTCAATTACAAAGCGATATTTGACATCACCCTTCACCAAGCGGTCATAAGCCTCGTTGATATTTTGTATGTCGATCATCTCTATATCAGCAGTGATATTATGCTCAGCACAAAAGTCCAGCATTTCCTGCGTTTCTGCTATGCCGCCGATCAGTGAACCTGCCATTGATCTGCCACCGCCAATCAGACTGAAAGCTGCAATGGGCAGCGGTTCGGGAGGAACGCCCACCAAAACAATTTTACCATCTACGCGAAGCAGGTTCAGGTAAGCATTGACATCATGCTTTGCAGAAACGGCATCAAGGATAAAGTGTAATTTGCCTGCATATTTCTGCATTTGCTCCGGGTCTTTGGATAAGACTGTTTCGTCGGCGCCAAGGCGTTTTGCTTCGGCAAATTTGGATTCTGATGTGGTGAATGCAATTACATGTGCGCCCATTGCTTTGGCAATTTTAATGGCCACGTGGCCGAGGCCGCCTATTCCTACAACGCCAACCTTCTGACCAGGGCTTACATTAAAATGGCGCATTGGAGAATAGGTAGTGATACCCGCGCAAAGCAAAGGTGCTGTTGCAGCAAGATCGACATTTTTAGAAATACGCAGTACGTAGTTTTCATCTACTACTATACGTTCCGAATATCCGCCAAGAGTGTGCCCGCCAAGATGTTTGTCCGGAGCTCCATAGGTGAAGGTAGCGCCCGGTTCGCAATATTGTTCCTTACCTTCCTTGCAGTACTGGCACTCCCGGCACGAATCAACCATACAGCCCACACCCACCGTATCGCCTACTTTAAATTTGCTGACATGATCGCCAACGCGGGTAACTTTGCCAACAATTTCATGTCCGGGAACACATGGGTATTCCGCCGGTCCCCATTCGCTTCTTGCAGTGTGCAAATCAGAGTGGCAAATACCACAATACAGGATATCGATCTCAACATCATGCGGCGTAGGTATTCTGCGATTGATATTTAAGCCCTTCAATGGTGCATCGGCAGCTTCGTTGCCATAAGCTTTTACAGTTGTTATTTCCATACTTTATTTATTTTGAATATTCACTATCACTTACTTTTTCCATCCAGTTAACTACTTCGCCATTCACATCTTCCTGGATGGCAATATGACTCATGGCCTTATTTGGCGATGCGCCGTGCCAATGTTTTTCGTTGGGTTCAAACCAAACCACATCACCCGGCCTGATCTCTTCAATAGCGCCACCTTCGCGTTGCACCCAACCCAAACCTGAGACCACAACAAGCGTTTGGCCGGCCGGATGCGTGTGCCAGGCTGTTCTGGAACCTGGTTCAAAAGTCACCAAAGCGCCAGCTCCTTTGGTAGCGTCTTTTTTCTGAAATAATGGATCAATTCGTACTGAACCGGTAAACCACGCCTCGGGTCCTTTGACAGATGCCTGTACCCCGTTTTTAACAATTTCCATAGTTGATAAATTTTATGTAATTACATCGTTTTTAAATCGATAATGTTCTCTTTGCGATCACTTTATTGAATAGTTTTAATGATCCTGGCAGGGATGCCGCCTGCTACCATATTATCAGGAACATCTCTGGATACAACGGCGCCAGCAGCCACAACGGCATTTTCACCAATAATAACGCCCGGAAGAATAGTTGCCCCGGCGCCTATCCACGCATT
>JBQCEA010000679.1:0-4025 GCA_051960695.1 Mucilaginibacter sp.
GTCTTATTTTCCGGCGATGGGGTATTGTAGTCGACACGCAGGCCACTTTCAACTGAAAACCACTTAGTTGCCTTTAATGTATTCTGCCCGAAAATACCAGCGGTGGTCAGATCATAATTGTACTTGTTTACAGGTACCGTAGTTGTAAAATGATCGGTGATCAGGTTTACACCGGTAACCCAATCCGCATGTTGCTGGTGGTTCACATAGTTGATCTCACTATAGGATGATAACTGCCTGCCGGCAAACTCATAATCAGGTTGGGTTAAGTCGCGGTCAAAATAGCCAACGGTATTTTTCAGGTTTAGGCTGCTTGCATCATCGATCTTATGCGTAAATGAAAGTTGTGTAGAGAGCCGAAAGGATTTATTGCGCTGAAAATACTGGTGTATGCTATCCGCTCTGCCATCCAGCACCTGCATATCGCCGCCATAACGGTTCTCATTAGTGACGTTTACACCCAACCAGCCTTTGTCCTTATCATCAAGGTAAAGGAACAACTTTGGGTTTACAGTGAACCTGTTAGTTTGTGGTATTGCTGAAAACCCTGAGCTTGAAGGGTCATAAGCGCCGTTATGATCGTAAGAAGCGAAAACAGTTGTACCAATATGGGTCCATTTTTGCGACCAGAAACCACTTGCGTCCGACCCTTTGGCACTGGTTGCATTCAGCAGGAATGTTAGCTCCGGGCTTTCGGTTGGGGTTTTGCTGATGAGGTTGATCAACCCGGCAATAGCGCCGCCACCGTAGAGCGTAGATTCAGAACCTTTAACCACTTCAACTTGCTTGAGATCAAGCGGACTGATCTGGACGATACTCAATCCTCCCGAAAAGCCCTGGTATAAAGGCATGCCGTCTTTAAGTAATTGCGTGTACCGGCTGTCGAGGCCCTGGATACGGAAATTTCCTGAGCCGCTCACCGCCGAGGTTGATTGTACTGCTATGCCGGTAGTTTCCGATAATAACATTTTAATATCAGCAGGTGATTCCGAATTTTTCTCATCAAGTTCTTCCAGGGGCACCGCTTCAATGCGGGTTGGCACGTTGCGCAGGTTTTCATTGGTCCTGGTGCTTTGTACCACCACGGCATCTAATTCGTTTCCTTTGCCTTCAAGGTATAAGGTAAAAACCGTATCCTTCGTGGCAAGCGGGAAGGTGTAAGTATTTTCCAGCTCTGAATATCCCACAAAGCTGATCTCGACTTCAAATTTTCCGTTGGGAATATTATTGATGCTAACCTTACCGGCTGTATCCGTAGTCGATGTGATTTTTAGCTGAGGGATCTTTACCGTTGCATGTGGTAATGCCTTTTGGGTGGTAATATCCCGTACTACAGCTTTAAACGTATTTTGACCCATTGCCGCCGTAGATAGCAACAGGCTTAAGATGATAAGTAACCTTTTCATGTAAATGGGGTAAATGCCCGCAAATAACAATACCAGCTAAAGGCATGTTATTAAGCGGATAATTAAACAACTAACTTTATTAAAGCGAAAAGTGAAACTTAGGCCAGCGGCGGTCTCAGTAATTTACCCTGGTAATCTGAAGTATGGAAAAGTTGTTTTTGAACAATATGTTCAATAATATCTGTTTGTAGTTTGGCGGGGAGATCAGACAGCTGCAGCATATAAAAAAGCGACATGCTGGCTTGGTGCTGATAATGTATCGGTGAAGATTTTACAGGCCGGTCTTCATGGTTATGGCCAAGAATATCTTTGCCGCCCATCAGGTAATCGCCGATAAAATCTAAAACATCAGGTTCGCCTACCCTTACATGGCAATAGGCTTTATACATAGAGGGAAGGTCGTTCATTAACGAGAAATCGCCTAAAGGCAGTATAGAGCTTCCTGTAACAAAAAACAAGGCCAATATACCGGCTATGACAGACCTTTCCATGGATGGGGATAAAGTTAGGCAAATAACAATGAAAAAGTAAAGTCCGATTAAAAATAAGTGTTGTTCTAACAATAATTCCATATAGATTTTGGTTCACAAAATACCTTAGCTACTTAAATTCATTATATGAGTAATATTATATTTACAGCAACCTCTTGTCATGAACATTTTAAATAAATGAAAAGCACTTTACTTATCCTTTTGATTACTTGGGTTTTTAGTTCTTGTATTTTTAAGTCACCACGAGAAATAAGAGCAGAAAAAAGAGCGACAAAATACATAGACAGTATCAATCATCATCAAAATTACACGAATCTTAGTTTCAGCAATTTACATCCAATCTATTATGATTATGAAAACGATGCAAATTATGGCAGGTTTAAGAATGATTCTTTAAAGGTTGATAGTGTCAAAAGGCACTTCAAACCTAGATTAAGGGGCTGGGTTATTTATGTAAAGTACAATGAATCAAATGATAATAATGGGAATCGATATAAGCACTCGTATATGATAGGTATGGATACTAATTTTAAGAATTGTGTAGGGGTTGAAATTGGAGAATTAAAATTTAGATAATTCTCAACTTAAAATAATTGTATATATAACTTCTGCCAGTTGGTTATCTGTCCTTTTATTCCAAGCAAACTGCCAATAGCCCTATAAATATCTTCAGGCTTTTTACCCTGCTCCCGCAAATATTTTATCGAAGTGTCACCTGCTGATTTGGACAATTTCTTTCCGCCATGTTCTGAAAGTAAGGCATGATGAAAGAATGTGTTTTTCTGGAAAGAATCGTAATGGAGAACAGACGATAAATAAAGCTGCGCCAGTGTAGATGGCCACAGGTCTTCGCCGCGAACGATAAGATCAACGCCAAAATAAAGATCGTCAACAACTGAAGTTAACTGGTATGCGGGATAGCCGTCTTTTTTTCTCACTACAAAATCCTGCATTTGCGCAGGCAGCTCAGCATGGATCATTCCGGTAAGGCTTTTAACGCTTATGTCACGTGCCCCAGCTGTTTTTAACCGCCATGAAGCATCTTTGATATCCAGCGGCAGGTTTTTATTCCGGCAAGTACCCGGATAAACATCATCCTGGGTATGCAACCGCATCTCTGAACGTGAACAGGTACATGCAAATACTGCTCCGCTATGTTTTAATTCGTCGAGCGCCTTTTCATACAACTCCATCCGGTACAACTGAGAGTATTCGCTTTCATACTCCGCAAAGTTCCGCGGGCCTTCATCCCACGGTATTTCCAAGAAATTGAGCGTATCAAAAATATCCTGAACGTATGCTTTATTTACCCTCGCCCTGTCAAGGTCGTCTATTCTGAGTAAGATCTTCGCCCTGGTTTTTTTAGCTACTGCGGCATTAATAGAAAACGACAGCACATTGCCCAAATGCAAATAACCGCTGGGCGTAGGCGCTATCCTGGTTTTGTTAAAATGCTGTAGTCCGGTATCACTCATACTGTAAATATGCAGAAATAACTACAGTATGTGGGTCAGGGTCAATTACTCAATTTTAATTGATCGGCTGCTGAAACAATTATTTCCGGCTTGCCCTTATAATCGATCAGTTTACCTGTAACGCAAACGTCGTGGCCCTTGAAATACTCCTCAGGCTTATCGTTGAATTTAGAGCGATCTTCACCTTTTATCACTATAGTAAGGTATTGATTGGGGTGACTGCCGCCCACATCCAGCAGGACCATATTGGAGTTCTCTATCAGTTTGGTGCTATAAATTTTATCGCAGATGGTTACAGTCTCATTCAGATGTTTTGAAGCATCTTTGGCAGATATGCGTGTTTGTGCCGATGCCGTAAAAGCAAACAGGGCTACAAATGCGGATAACAGGACGATCTTTTTCATGCTATAAAGTTAATCAGAAGATGGATGTGCGATGGTGAAATACAACGTGCAATAACTATTTTACAAAAGCAAATAACTTGTCTTTTGTTTTTACGAGCTCATCTTAGAGAAGTGAGTGATCTAACCCGGCAACACTGTTTATCTATATAGCTTTACTCATTTTACCTAAACTAATTTTACCAAATTTTATCAAAAGTTAGTATTTTTTGCCCTGTTTTCCGTATAAAACCCGTTGTGAAAAAAAACACT
>JBQCEA010000680.1:0-6909 GCA_051960695.1 Mucilaginibacter sp.
ACCATTTTGTTCCATTGCGTCGCGCATTGCCTGTATATCAGCCTTATTAGCATAATCCTGGCTTTCCTGCACCGTTAAAGGTACAGGGCGCACTTGCTGCCAGTAAGCAAGGTCGCGCATTTTGGAAGAACTATCCACCCGTAAACGCTCACCGGTAAAATAATGGGCCGGGAAAACGGTATCTATCTTATAATTATTGTAGATGCCCAGGTAATAGCCCTCATATTTAAAACCGAGCACATTGCCTTTAAAGCTGTATTGTACCGATAAAGGCTCCCACACACTGTCGCGGATGGGCACATATTGCTGACTGATCTGCAAGGTATCAACCAGGTTAAGCAGGTTGGCCCGGCCGGTCAACATCAGGTCGACGCCGTAAATACGCCAGTCGCCGTCAGTAATGTACAGGAAGCCGGTAAAGCTTGGTTCGTACGAGTGCTTAGGTATAATTTTTATCTTATGAACGATAATGCCATTCTCAACCTTTGAACCTACCAGGCTGTAATTATAATGCCAGTAAGCATGCCTGCCCAAAGGCGACAAAAAGCCATGGCTGCTCAGTCCGGGCACGTTGAAACTATCATTGTAATAGTTGGCCAGCAGGTCCGACGCCTTATTGTAGCTAAAGGCCGTGTTCTGACCTGCGGAGATCGAGGCGATCATTACCTCCTTGCGTTTGTCTGGCTGTTCAAAGCTGAGATCAGAGATCGATTCTGTCTGGAACAAGATTCCCTTACCTGTACTATCCACGCTCAATGCGTTTGCCACACTTGGCGCCATCAAACCTTTGGGCGCCTTATCCAGCTTTTGTACACCTTTAATATATTCTATACAGGTGTATGATTTGACCTGCTTAAGATAATATTCGCGTTTATCTAATGCCTTTCGTATTATTCCGCCAGCCGAATCCACCGGCTCACCCTTGGTCTGGGCGAATTTCTGCATAGCATAGGTTTCGTCAGTCATCTGCACATCGTGCTGCTGATCGTCATTACCGATGGTTATTTTTTCCACCCGCTCCTTATAACCCGGAAAGCGGTATACAATGGTATAATTGCCAGGCGTTAGCTTAAACTGATAACGGCCCTGCTCATTAGCGGCCGTACCATAGGTTGAATTGCGTATATAAACTGAAGCGAATGATACAGGCATACCGTCTTTATTGGTAATGCGGCCGGTAAGCAAATGTACCTGTGCTGTAGCTGAAAGAAAGCCGACAAACGATAGTATCAGTAGTACATATTTTCTCATAGATAAGTTCAACCCTATAACAGCCGAAACCGAAATTGTTTTGAAAATTAGGGATTTTGGCTGAGATTTAACGCTTAACAAGTCTGCAGAAAGGCATTATATCAGTCTTTTTCGGTATAAAGGATTTTACACAGCTTTAACATAATTGTCTTAAAATGCGCTTAAACTTGCACAAGTGAAACTGTCACAGCAACCTGTTCCTTACGGGCCGCCTATGGCAGTTTCATTACTATAAACAAAAGATCACACAATGAAGATCGGAATAGTTTGTTATCCTACCTTTGGCGGCAGCGGCGTAATTGCTACTGAACTCGGCAAAGCCCTTGCCGACCGCGGCCACCAGGTTCATTTTGTGACCTATAATCAGCCAGCCAGGCTCGACTTTTTCTCGGAAAACCTTTATTACCATGAGGTTTCTGTATCTAAATATCCATTATTCGACTATCCGCCTTATGAACTGGCATTGGCCAGCAGGCTGGTAGATGTTGTGCGCTTTGAAAAACTGGATGTACTGCATGTGCATTATGCCATCCCTCATGCTTCTGCAGCTTTTATGGCCAAGCAGATATTGATGACCTATGGCATTTACATCCCGGTAGTTACAACGCTGCACGGCACCGATATTACGCTGGTGGGTAAAGACAGAACTTATCAGCCCGTAGTTACTTTTTCTATCAATAAATCTGATGGCGTAACTGCTGTGTCTGAACATTTAAGGCAGGATACCTTCGAGTTCTTTGAAATAGAGAATGAGATAAGGGTTATTCCAAATTTCGTTGATCTTACACGTTTCAGCTTAAAACATAAAGATCATTTTAAAAGGGCTATCGCTCCTTCAGGTGAAAAAATACTAATCCATACATCTAACTTCCGCAAGGTAAAGCGCACATTGGATGTGATCCGCATATTTGCCAAGGTGGTTGAAAAAATACCTTCGAAATTGCTGATGGTTGGCGATGGTGAGGAACGCTCGTCATGCGAACAGCTCTGCCGCGATCTGGGCGTTTGCGATAATGTTCGCTTTTTAGGTAAGCAGGATGCGATTGAAGAAATTCTTTCCGTGTCTGACCTGTTTTTAATGCCGTCACAATCAGAAAGTTTTGGTTTGGCTGCCCTGGAAGCAATGGCCTGCAAGGTGCCGGTAATAAGTTCTAATGCCGGTGGTTTACCTGAGTTAAACGTTGATGGTGTTACCGGCTTTCTGAAAGATGTGGGTGATATTGATGGCATGGCCCAAAGCGCCATCTACATTCTGGAAGACGAAGAACGACTGAAAACCTTTAAAGAAAACGCATTGGCCCGCGCCAAAGAATTCGACCTGTCTATCATACTACCACGTTATGAAAACTATTATAATGAGGTGATTGAGAAAAGTAAAGCGGTTTTGTAGAGGTGAAAGGATTTTTGTAGAGGCGAAAGGTAAAAGGCTTTGTCATTCTGAACGTAGTGAAGAATCTTATACATTATACATTCAAATCTGCATCTTCAATCAGATTCTCTCGCCCTTGCAGGTGTTATCACCTGCAAGCCTCGCCCAAACATTTGTTGTTGGAGATAACTCCAACAACGGCGTAAGAGCAGTTTTATAATTTTTGTAGAGGTAAAAGGCGAAAGGATAAAGGTAAAAGGTTGGCTCTCGCCCTTGCAGGGGTTGTCACCTGTAAGCTTAACAAATGTTGTTGTTGGGAATAACTGGAATGTGTTTTCACTCTGATTTTATAGCCCAAATTAAGCAAACTCCCCACCCAACACCTGTTGCTCCAAAAAACAGGTTACAAAGAAATATTGTCCAGGCATTTCTCTTCTTAAGCGCAATTATAGTAGGCGCGAAAAAGAATACGCTCCCAACTAATACAGCTAAAATAAGGCCTGATATGTTCATTGGATTACTTTTAAGTTTTAGTGCCCTTGCAGGTGTTGCCACCTGCAAGCTTAACAAAATGTTTATTGTTGGAGATAACTCCAACAACGGCATATAGATAACTCCAACAACGGCGCATGACGTATATGTAAATAACTAATTACCAAGCGTTCATCATATTCACGGGTGTTCATGTGACTGTGTGAACATGAACAAAAGATCTCTTCGGCAATGGTATAAGAACCTTTACCCTTAACCTTTCACCTCACCTACTCCGCCGGGGTAAACTTCAAACAAACCGGGTTACCCAGTTTTATCGCGTTACCAGTAAAAGCTAACCGGCCTGAAGCCTGGTCTATCCTGAATACGAAAATACTGTCGCTGTCCTGGTTAGCTACGATCAACCATTTTCCTGTCGGGTCAATTGTAAAATCGCGCGGATTTTTGCCGTGGGTTGATTCGCGGTTAATAAAAGTCAGGTTGCCATTTTCCGGGTTGATCGAATAGGCATTAATAGCACTTGCATCCAGCCGGTCAGTAGCATACAGGAATTTGCCGTTCGGAGTAATATGTATAGCTGCAGCACCATTAGTACCTTTAAAGCCCTCAGGCAGCATACTGATGGTTTGCACTTCTTTCAGCTTTCCACCGTTGAAATCGTATTCATTTATTGCGCTTCCCAT
Organism: Mucilaginibacter sp.; assembly: GCA_051960695.1. Taxonomy (GTDB): domain Bacteria; phylum Bacteroidota; class Bacteroidia; order Sphingobacteriales; family Sphingobacteriaceae; genus Mucilaginibacter. The sequence continues at coordinate 3,796 of JBQCEA010000680.1, forward strand.
TTCCTGCAGTAAGTACAAATGCTTTTTATCGGCCGAAAACACCACATGGCGGGGACCATTGCCCGGCTTAACGCTCACGCTTGACTCAAGTACCAATGGCATTGGCCTGCCGGAGTGATAACGCATTACATTTAGCTTATCTGTACCCAGGTCAGAATACAGCAGGTATTTTTCATCAGGCGATAAATACGCTATATGCACATGCGGGCCTTCCTGGCGGGAAGCATCAGGTCCCTTGCCTTCGTCCTGTATCACCTGTGAAGCTGGTTGCAGTGAACCATCCTTGTTAACGGGGAATACAGCAAGACTACCGCTTGAGTAATTGGCCACGAAAACATTCTTACGGTCTTCATCAACTGAAACATAGCATGGATCAGCGCCTTTGGATGACTGACGGTTCAGAAACTTCATTGCGCCATCATTGGGTTCAAAAGTAAATGAGCTTACACCGCCGTTCTTGCCATCTTCGTTTACGGCATAAATAAAATGATTATCCTTTGAAACGCACAGGTATGATGGGTTGCTTACATCGTCTATTTCGCTCAGGTAAGCCAATTGGCCGGTTTCAACATAAAAACGGTAAACATATATACCCTTACTGGAACCTTTTGTATAAGTACCGATCACAAGGTCATAAGTTGTGGCGGCTTTTTTCTGTGCAAATACAAGCACGGGCGACAATAGCGCGATGATAAACAGAAGTCTTTTCATTTTTCAGGAAATGGTTTTCCCAAAACTAATAGATAAAAGCCGAAAGCAAAAGGATAAAGCAAAAAGCTTTGTTATCTTAAAATAGCTTTCTGCTTTAGTCTTTCAGCTTTCACCCTAAATGAGGTGCTTCAATTGTATCACTTCCTTTTCGTCCAGATAACGCCAGCGGCCTCTCGGAAGGTCCTTTTTGGTAAGATTAGCATAAACAGCCCGGTCGAGTCTTACAACTTCATAACCCAATTGTTCAAAAATGCGGCGTACAATGCGGTTTTTGCCGCTATGTATCTGTATGCCTACTTCTTTTTTGGTACCGCCCTGCACATAAGAGATCGTATCGGGTTTTATAAAGCCATCTTCAAGCTCTATTCCAAAAGCGATTTTGTTTAGGTCGCCCTGGGTTAAGCTTTTGCTCAGTTCAACCTGGTATATTTTGGTGATATTATTTTTAGGGTGCGATAATTTATCAGCCAGGTCGCCATCATTGGTCAATAACAACAATCCTGTAGTATTTCGGTCAAGACGCCCAACCGGATAAATACGCTCTTTGCTGGCTTTCTCAACCAGTTGCATTACCGTGCGGCGCTCCTGCGGATCATCAGTAGTGGTGATGTAATCTTTGGGTTTATTCAGCAGCACATATACCATCTTTTCCCTTTTCAGGGTTTCGCCATTATAGCGGATCACATCTTTTGCCGGATCAACCTTATGTCCCAACTCAGATACAACCTCACCGTTTACGGAGATCACACCTGCGGCTATCAGTTCATCAGCCTTGCGGCGCGAGCAAATACCTGCGTTAGAGATATAGCGGTTAAGCCTGATTAGGCCGCCATCTTCTTTTTCAACAGTCTTCTTTCTTCCACGCAAAACTCTTTCAGGAGCCTTTGGCCTTTCACGATTTGTAAATGATCTTTCGCCGTTGTCAGCATTATATCTTTTACGGAAAGGCCTATCATCACCCTGACGTTTAAAGTCTTTCCGGAAAGGTTTGTCGTTGCGGCTGCCATCACCTTCGCGTTTAACGTCCTTACGAAAAGGCCTGTCGCCGCGCTTATCATCGCCCTCGCGTTTAAAATTCGGATTAAATGAGCCTCTGCCTGGTTTTTTGTCACCGCCTTTGAATGCTGGTTTGCCGGCAAATTTTCTTTCGCCGGAAGATTCGCCATCGCCACGATAGCTGCCTGAACTCCTTTTCGGGCGTTCATCACCTTCCGGCCGGCCGCTATACGGCTTTCTCCGCGGAGAAAATGACTTTTTTTCTTCGCTATTATTTTCAGCGGTACGATAGTTCCGTTTAGGTCTATCACCTTGCTGCTTATTTTCTGAAAAACTTGTTTTGCTGGAACGGGAATTGGCAGATCTTTTTGCCTTGTCGTCACCTCCGGTATTCCGTTTCGGTGTTCTATTGGACCTGTCATCCCGACTGTTCCCTGGTCTTTTAAATACCATAATTTTTGCTTTGCGCTAACCCTGAAAGAGGGTCAAAGTTAACACTCATAATTAACATTTCGGGAAAAAAATTTCAACTTTTCTTATCGGTTCAAAAACTTGGTTTAAAACAATTTAAAGCTGCTTTTGTTCTTATTTTCTGGGTGCCTAAACCGGCCTCATCCATATAAGTATTTGATAGTCTGATTTATATGTTTTACATTTGCAGTCCATTTACCTCTTGTTCATTAACTTAATTTAAAACGAAATGATTAAAAAACGCTTACTTACGTGCTCCGTAATATGTGTACTTACATTCATTTCCGCACTTTTTATTTGCGGCAAAACCGACACTAAAAAGTCATCTAAACATTCAGCTGATTACAAGTTTATCTATCCAAAAAACAAAATCTCAAGCGATTTTAGTTTTGCTGATGAAGCCATGCCTGTTAACAATAAACAGATTAGCAGGAAGCTTAAGAGAACCCTTGTAAAAAGCAGTTACAATAGTGTTCAATCGAATATTTTGCAGGAAGAAGCTGCAAAATTATTCCCTGTTATTGAACCCATTCTGAAAGCCTACGGCATTCCTGATGACTTTAAATACATCCCGCTTGTTGAGGCGGGTCTTAAATCTGGCGTGTCTAAACGCGGCGCTGCCGGCTGGTGGCAATTTATGCCAGGCACAGCCCGTACCTACGGATTAAAAGTAGGGCATGGCCGTGACGACAGGTACAGCATCCGTAAATCTACCATTGCTGCATGTAAATACATTAAAGAGCTATATGGTGAATTCAACAGCTGGACATTGGCAGCAGCAGCCTATAACATTGGGGACATAAAAATGGCACGTGCAATAAGGGTACAGAGCCAGGATAATTACTTCCGTATGCATTTTAACCCCGAGACGGGCAGTTATGTTTACAAAGTGATCGCGATGAAAGAGATAATAGAAAGGCCTGAATTATATGGCTA
>JBQCEA010000681.1:0-3701 GCA_051960695.1 Mucilaginibacter sp.
TTAAAAGCAAAAGGACAATAGAAAGCCATCTATACATAGTTTTTCATGAGTTTACAGCAGACGCCAAAATTAAAACAATCTTAATGCCATTACGGGCATTTTTCACCTGTCTGCAATTTTAGCGTCGCTTAACTCACTACGATAAAGCAGCGATATTATTTTATACAAATAGAAATATGATCCGCAAGAACTTAAATAACAACGAATATTTTACCATTCTGTTCGATCACCTCATAAGTGGGAATACTTTCTTCGGCTGGTCCGGTCTTGGGCTTACCTGTTTTTACATCAAACTGCGAGCCATGCCAGGGGCACTGTACTGTACCGCACATCAGCATGCCACTTGCAAGGGAACCTCCTTTATGTGAGCAGTGATCATTAAATGCAACATAGCCATTTTCCGTTCTGCCCAATACAATGCGCCGGTCGCCGATATGCATCAGTTTCATCTGGTCGATCCTTAATTCGTCTACCGTGCCTACTTCTATTGTACCGCTTGATTGCTTATAGCGTTCTTCCTTCCATCTCCCCGAATCAGCATACCGCGGGTTCACCCCGATCATGTTACGGTTTACCAGTGTAGCGCCCATCCAGCCCGAGAATATGATCATAATAAATCCTACGGCTTCCAGTATCACTACCATCCATGCTGTATCAACCTGCCGCAGCCAGTAAGCAACAATATAGATCAACAGCAAACAAACATTCAGCAAGCCGTGCAAGGCCGCCCTTGAGCTTGCAGAACTTTTTGGAGGAATAGTAAAAAAGAAATCGATAGTACCCGGCACCGCAGCAAGAAGCGCTGATACAATGCCTGATATTTCGAGGTATTCCCCAGTTTGCCAATAAGCGTTGTTTGAGCTGGATATTCCCATCGTATCAAATATCAGCGTACCTGTAAAAAAAGCTATTGGAAAGCTTACTAAAATAGGATGAATAGGGATACCCTTAATATGCGCGGTACTTTTCATGTGTTAAATTTTTGGTTAGTAATGGTTTAATTGTATAGTTAGTTTTTAATTAGCAGTTTATGGATTCTAAATTTAGTAATCTGCGCAATAAAAACACACAGGAATATTAAAAAGGTATTCTTGTTGATATTCGCATATCCTCTATATTTACATCGCAAGCCTGTTATAAACTCTTTCCAATGAAAAAAATACTTCTGCCTCTTTCACTGTTATTGTCATTAAATACCCTCGCCCAGCAAAAGAACATCTACCATAAAGGATGGATCGATTTCAACAAAAACGGTAAAATGGACGTGTTCGAAGACCCGTCGCAGCCAATTCAAAAGCGCATCAACGACCTGCTAAGCCAGATGACTGTTGAAGAAAAAACCTGCCAGCTGGCAACGCTTTATGGCTACAAAAGGGTTTTAAAGGAGGAAATGCCCGCTGAATCATGGAAGAACGAGGTTTGGAAAGATGGTATCGCTAACATCGATGAGGAATTGAACAATCTTACTTCACATACCGATGCTGCGCCTACGCAATACTCCTATCCGTACAGCAAGCACGCCGCAGCTATCAATACCATACAGCGCTGGTTTGTAGAACAGACCCGCATGGGTATACCGGTTGATTTTACCAATGAAGGTATCCACGGCCTAAATCATGACCGCGCTACCTCATTACCTGCGCCTATTGGTATTGGCAGCACCTGGGACAAAGAGCTTGTGCGCCAGGCCGGAGATGTAGTGGGCCGCGAAGCCAAAGCCTTAGGCTATACTAACGTTTATGCACCCATCCTCGATCCCGCCCGCGACCAGCGTAGGGGCCGTGTTGAAGAAACCTATGGCGAAGACCCTTTCCTGATAGCCGAACTGGGCAAGCAGATGTGCCTGGGCATACAGGAACAAGGTGTGGCATCAACCCTTAAACATTTTGCCGTTTACAGTGTACCGAAAGGCGGTCGTGATGGTTCTGACCGTACCGATCCGCACGTGGCACCGCGTGAAATGTATGAGTTATACCTCTATCCTTTTCGCCGGGTAATACAGGAAGCGCACGCTATGGGTGTTATGAGTAGTTATAACGACTGGAATGGCGAACCCATTACCGGCAGCTATTTTTTCCTGACCGAATTACTGCGTCAGAAATTTGGCTTTACGGGTTACGTAGTATCGGACAGTGAAGCGGTAGAGTATCTATACAGCAAGCACCACGTCGCCAGTTCCATAAAGGATGCTGTACGGGAGGCAATTGAGGCCGGCTTAAATGTGCGCACCAATTTCACTATGCCGCAAACGTACATTATGCCCATGCGCGAACTGGTAAAAGAAGGCAAAGTATCCATGAAACTTTTGGATAGTCGCGTAGCTGACGTGCTGAGAGTAAAGTTTGAATTGGGCCTGTTCGATCATCCTTATGTAGAAAACACCAAGGCCGCCGATAAGATCGTTCATAATGCAGAGGCAACGGCTATGGGTTTAAGAATGAACCGCGAAAGCATGGTGCTGCTGAAGAACGAGAACAACCTGCTGCCGCTTGATAAGGGCAAATACAAAAACATCCTGGTAACTGGTCCGCTGGCTGCGGCAAAAAGCTATGCAACAAGCCGCTATGGCCCATCGCACAATCCTGCTACAAGTGTATTGGAAGGCATAACCCAATATGTAGGAAATAATGCAAAAGTCACTTACGCCAAAGGCTGTGATGTGATAGATGCTAACTGGCCCGAAAGTGAGATCATCGAAACGCCGCTTACACCCCAGGAACAGGCTGGCATTAATTCGGCCGTCACATTGGCAAAGCAATCAGACATAGTTATTGCTGTGGTTGGTGAAAGTGAGAACCAGGTAGGCGAAAGCCTTTCACGCAGCGGGTTAAATTTACCCGGCCGACAGTTAAAACTGATACAAGCCTTACAGGCAACCGGCAAACCTGTTGTAATGGTAATGATCAACGGACAACCGCTTACCATTAACTGGGAAAACAAATACGTGCCTGCTATCCTGGAAGCCTGGTTCCCCGGCCCTGAAAGCGGCAAGGTGATATCAGAAACACTATTTGGAGATTATAACCCCGGCGGCAAGCTATCCATCACATTCCCCAAAACTGTGGGACAGATCGAATTCAATTTTCCGTACAAACCCGGCTCACAAGCCGACCAGGGCGGCAAAAATGGCTGGGGACATACTTATGTGAACGGTCCGCTATATCCGTTTGGCTATGGCTTAAGCTATACCACCTTTGACTATAGCAACCTGCAGGTTACACCGCAGCAGAAGCATCAGCAAGGTGATATCCACGTCACCGTTGACGTGACCAATACTGGCAAGCGCAAGGGTGATGATGTGGTTGAGCTATATCTGAAACAGGAACTGAGCGATGTAACGGTTTATGACTACGACTTACGCGGATTTGAGCGTATAACACTTGATCCTGGTGAAAAGAAAACAGTTGAGTTTACCCTGCATCCTGACGATCTGGCTATCCTCGACAAAAACATGAACTGGACAGTAGAGCCGGGTAAATTCCAGGTGATGATCGGTGCATCATCAGACGACATCAAACTGAAACAGGAGTTTGAGGTAGTGAAATAAAGGATTGGTGCATAAGAAAACTTACGAAGTTTTAGAAACTTCGTAAGTTAAGGTACCCCGGCCAGCCCGGATTCGTTTAGGCGTTAAAACAATTCAGAAACTTATCGGTATTGTAGGTTGTGTTCGCTCATATAAATAGAACACATCTTTTCCT
>JBQCEA010000682.1:0-8604 GCA_051960695.1 Mucilaginibacter sp.
CATGACCTTTTACTTGTTAAACCGCGGCAAAAATTAGGATGATTATCGCAAAGCACTAACTTATTTCACGGCCCCGGCACAAAACTTCATTTTTGCCGATAAAGAAAAAGATATTGCCATCACGCCAAATGGGAAATTCCCGCTGAAATATAAAGACCAGGGTAAATTTATTATGGACGGAAGCGATCCGGCCAACGACTGGCATGGCTGGATACCTTATGACCAAAATCCAACTGTAAAGAACCCGTCACGGGGCTTTGTAAGCTCTGCAAACCAATCGTCGACAGATCCTACCTATCCTTACTACATTAACTGGCGTTTTGAGCAATATTACCGCGGCAAACGGATTAATGACCGATTGGCAGCCATGCAAAATGCCAGTGTGGATACCATGCGGTTAATGCAGATGGATAATTACAGTATACTCGCACAGGACGTATTGGGATCAATGCTCAAATATATCGATGCTTCAAAATTAAACCCGGCGCAATTGAAAGTATATCAGATCATTAGTACCTGGGATAAACATTATGCTGCGGATTCAATGGGAGCCAGCATTTTCGATGATTGGTGGTACAACTTTTATAATATGGTTTGGGATGAGTTTGACTTAAAAGACACTTTTTTTAAATACCCATCTTATGACCGTACAGAAAAATTGCTGCTGACGGAACCAGATTCAAAATGGTTTGATATTATTAAAACACCTCAAAAAGAAACGTGCGTTGATATTGTATCCCGTGCCTTTTATCAAACCGTAAAAGATCTTACCAATAGCAACGGCACACCGGGTGAAAAATGGCAATGGGGGCACGTGAAGGAGACTTATATAAATCACCTGGCAAATCTTCCGGGTTTTGGAACCGGTGATTTTGTTGCAGGCGGGAGAGGCGGTGTAATTAATGCATTGCGCTGGAATAACGGCCCCTCCTGGCGTATGGTGGTACAAATGGGTCCGGAAGTAAAAGGATACGGCGTTTTCCCCGGCGGAGAATCGGGCAATCCGGGAAGCTATTACTATAAAGATATGTTTGAAACCTGGAGGGATGGCAAACTAAACGAAATGCTCTTTTTAACATCTCCTGATGAAAAATCAAATCGTATCAAATCAACTTTAATATTAAATAAAACGCAATAAACCATGTCATCCCGATTCGCCATAGGTGGAGGAAGCTTATACGACTTAGCCTATCCTGAAAACCGTATAAGATCTCTCACTTTCGTTCGAGATGACAATAAAACTGATAAAATATGCTTTTTTTATTGATACTTATTCTCACCTTCATTTGCGGTTACTTTTTGCCCTGGTGGTTTGCCGCAGTGATTGCCTTTGGTACAGCCTTCTTCATGGCTAAAAAACCGGGCATGACATTTCTTACCGGATTTGCAGCCGTGTTTGTTGCCTGGGCCATATCAGCATTAATAAAAACCATTCCAAATGATAATATGCTGGCCGGCATGGTTGCACATCTTTTCCAGTTACCTAATTGGATATTATTACTATTAGTGACATCAGTGATTGGCGGTTTGGTTGGCGGAATGGCTGCCTTATCTGGTGTCCTATTCAGGAAGGCTATAAAATGAAAAAGCGCCTTTAGGGCGCTTTCTATAAATATTCGTGTCTGTTTATAAGCTGGCTAAGGTACTCTTCAGTTGTTTCACGGCATCAGTATTGCTTTTGGCATCAGCAAAAATATCTTGTGTCGACATATCCTTGCCATAGTAATTTTGGTTGGCGTCCTTATCAATTGTCAGACTTGAACCGTTGATACTTACACCGGCAAACAAACCACGGCTCCGCGAATAAGAGTATATCTCTGCTTCCATTTTGTAATCAGTATTGGCAGACGTACTGCGGCCAACAGGTCCTGCAGCTGCTGAAGCATCACCACCGATGGTAAAATCGCCGTCTTTAACCTTGGTCAGCACGCCTTTATGACGGAATACTAATACCAGGTCGACAGACTGAACACCGATCTGCGGCCCAACGCTACCTCCTGTTAAGGTAATAAACACCGGGTCGCTCCATGAACCGTCATCCAGTTTAACAATGGCTATGCCGCGGCCCCTTTTACCGCCTATTCCTAAACCAGCATTGATCATGTGAGGGATAATGACAATACCTTTGTATTCAGCTATCAGATCATGAGGGATCTTTTCTTTCATTTTACCAAACTCCTTCAATACCTGGGTAGCGCTTTGTATCCTTTCTGTTTCCTTTCCGCCATTAAATGCCGATGCTATTACAAAAAAGAAACACAGCAAAGCTGGCAGAAGAATGAATTTTAACTTTTTCATAGAGATTTTTATTTGTCATAACTAAAAACCCATTAAGGGCTTTTTTGTTCTGACGTTCTGCAATTGAAAACCGGATGCTTTACATTCTTATCTTTGCACCGATGAACAACCCGGATAAGCAGCAGGTATTTTCTATCAGCAATGAGCAACAGTTTATAGAGACTGCTTTATCGGTTTTCCGTTTTCAGGCGAATAATTGCCGGGTTTACCGGGAATTTATAGCTAATTTGAATATAAATCCTGCTGAGGTGAACAGCATCGAAAGTATACCCTTCTTACCTATCAACTTTTTTAAATCACATGATATTTTAAGCAGTACAGACAAAGTTCAGGTTATCTTTACCAGTTCGGGTACCACCGGAATGATCAACAGCAAGCACCTGGTTACAGACGTAAGCTGGTATGAGGAAAGCTTCCGGCGGGCGTTTGGTCTTTTTTATGGCGACATAAAAAGTTATTGTGTGCTGGCATTGCTTCCATCGTATCTGGAACGCGAGGGTTCCTCATTGATCTATATGGCCGAAAACTTGGTAAAGAGTTCGGAAAATCCCGACAGTGGTTTTTACCTTTATAATCACGATGATCTGTATCGTCAGCTTAAAAAGCAGCAACAAGCTAAAAAGCCCACACTACTGATCGGTGTAACTTTTGCCCTGCTGGATTTTGTTGAGCAATATCAGCTCGATTTCCCGGAACTGATCGTGATGGAAACCGGCGGCATGAAGGGACGGCGAAAAGAAATGATACGCGAAGAATTGCACCAAACACTATGCAAAGGCTTCGGCGTAAAGTCAATTCATTCGGAGTACGGCATGACTGAATTATTATCACAAGCATATTCCAAAGACGATGGAATTTTCAATTGCCCGCCCTGGATGAAGATCATTACCCGCGATACCAACGACCCGATGAGCAGTTTAGCAGGCAGCCAAACGGGCGGTATTAATGTGATCGACCTGGCCAATGTCAGCTCTTGCTCATTTATCGCCACGCAGGATTTGGGGAAAGTTTATGCCGACGGCTCATTTGAAGTATTAGGTCGTTTTGATAACTCCGATATTCGTGGTTGTAATCTTTTGGTTAGTTGATTGGTTAGATTGAGTTGGATTAAGCTTTTTAACCACTTAACTTAACCAACCACTTAACTCAATCAACTTATTCAACTCAAGAAATCCAACTCATACAATTAATCACTAATTTTGCGTTCACATCAAAACCAATAGTACTATGATGGACAAATTTTTGAACGACCAGCAAGATCCTAAAGCCGTTGAGAAAGTATATTCCCGCTTAGTTGACCTGTTAACCACAGGCGAGGAAATAATTTATATAGCTACGCAGAAAAAGCCATTAGTTAACTTATTGCCCGATTGCGTAGCATTGACCAATAAAAGGGTGCTGTTCTTTACCCCGGCAAATCTGGGGCTTTCCATCAAGTTTATCGATTTTGTTTGGAAGGATGTGGTTGATGTGACCATTAAAGAGGAGATCATCGGCGCCATATTTACAATAAAAACTACCAACCAGGCCGAGATGGGCGTTGATTACTTGCCAAAAGTACAGGCACGTAAGCTATACCAATACGCACAGGAACGTAAAGAGGCTGAACGTGAATTACGCCGCCAGCGCGACTTGGAAGAGAAACGCGCCGAATCCGGTTCAATGAATTTCGAACGTCCGGCAGGTACCCAGGCCACTCCTGAACCAACACCTGCGCCTTCTGTAATTGCACCACCGCAAGTACATGAGGAACCTCAAAAGGATGAACTGACAGAAAAGCTTAAAAAGCTGCGTACACTGTTTGATCAGGGCCTTATCTCACAGGAAGAGTATAATGCCAAAAAAATGGAGCTTTTAAGCGATCTGTAGGATCAGCTTAGCTGTTTAGCTTATTTGAGACATTTTTAATGGCATTATCGAGGTTTGCCAGCTCGCTGAGAAGATATTTTTCAGCTTCCATGAAATTCTCGTATTTATCTTCGCCCTGGTTTATTACCTGCATTATTCCCATAATGTTGGAGGCATGCCGGCGGACTTCATGCGAGTTGATAAAGGCGATCTCATTCTTCTTTGCCTCGAAAAGCAGCTTCTCGTAATACTTTTTCTTGTGAATGCTATAATAAAATAATGAGCCTATAATGATGAGCAGGACAGCCATACTTATAATGAATATCAGCCATAATCGTTCACGCTTAAATGTTTCAGCTTTAACAATATAAGAGTTCTCGATCTGATCTATCCTTATCTGTGACGAAACATTGCTTACTGTTATTGATCGCCTGAGTTGTTCCAGCGCATGCGACAAAGCCATCTTATAATAATCTGCTGCCTCCTTATTGTTACCACGTTTATCTTCAATGTCTCCTAAAAGCTTATAATAATATAAGTTTACTTCATAATGGTTCTTTTCCTGAGGATTATTGATCAATCTTTCTGCAATTGATTTTGCCGAATCAAGCTGCCCCGCCCCAAAATAAGCTTCGGCCAGGTTACGCTCATCAATAATATCAAATTGGTAAGCACTATCTTTTTGAAGCGTGGTGATCGTTTTAATAGCTGCCGGATAATTTGAGCCAAGCATATCCAGGTAGTAATCTGTCCTTTTTTGAAAAGTATATAACCCCACACCACTCTTTGCCTTGTTTAGCAGTTCGTTATATTTCCGCAGAGAGTCGATATTGCGGCTTTGATAATATGCTTCAGCTTTGTTATAATTAATGGTGTTCTCTGTACGTTCGGTTTTAATGCGATGTAAATTCGTTAAACTTTGTGCTTCATTTAAAAAGAACATTGCTTGTCCGTACATCCTGTTTTTATAATAGATATCAGAAAGGTTAATATCTATCAATGTTTGCATGTAAGGATCATTTACAAGTGTGGCTTCTTTTTTTGCGGCCCTATATGCAGATATGGCATCTATCTCATTACCCCGGTCGTTCTGTAGGAAGCCCAAATGAGTAAAGCAGGCATATAACAGGTAATGATCTTCATTTTTTCCGGCCTCGTCTATTGCTTTTGTCAGTGAATTTTGTGCACTTGTATAATTATTTTCACGCAGCTTGCAAATCACATCTATAAAATTGTTCAGTCCTTCACGATCATTAACATGATAAGTTTTCAATAACCCGGCTGCTTCTTTTTGAGCCTTTGGCAGATCATTTATTATTATATCATCGAATGCGTAGCGGAGATAGAGTATTAGATCTCGTTGCCTTCCTTCGGCATCGCTTTTCTTCAAAATATTTAAAAGACTATCGCTTTTGATCAACGACGACTGGGCCGAAGCATATCCTGAAAGCAAAAAAATAAAAACACAAAGCGATAGTATCCTTCTCATCTTGATAAAGATACATAAATATGTGTTTTTATATAACAGGCCATCTCGGGGTGAAGAATGAGCATGATATTCCTATTCAGCTATGATCAGGAAATAATTCTTTTTGCCTTTTTGCGCTACAATAAATTTACCACCTATTAGGTGGCCTGTACTATAAACATCATCGGCAGAGCCAACCTTACTTTTATTAACCGCAACGCCACCGCCTTGTATCATCTTTTTCGCTTCACCTTTGGATGGGAAAACCGAAGTTTTGCCTGCGAGAAGATCGGTTATGTTAATACCAGCTTTTAGTTCATCCAATGATATACTAAAATTAGGTACACCTTCAAATAAGCCCAACACTTCTGAATCGTTCAGCTCGTTCAAAAACTCGATGCCTGTATTACCGAATAAAAACTCGGATGATTTGATGGCTTTCTGATACTCAGCCTCACCATGTGTGCGGATGGTGATATCCATTGCCAAAGCTTTTTGCAATGCGCGTAAATGAGGCGCAGCAGCGTGCTCAGCTTCCAGTTTTTCAATGGTTTCTTTATCAAATAAGGTAAATATCCTGATGTAAGCTTTTGCATCTTCGTCGCTGGTGTTTAACCAGAACTGGTAAAACTTGTATGGAGATGTCTTTGCCGGGTCGAGCCAGATATTACCGCCTTCGGTCTTGCCAAATTTTGAGCCATCTGACTTTTTGATCAGTTGGGTTGTTAAAGCAAAGGCTTCGCCTGCATCCTTACGGCGTATCAGTTCCGTACCCGTAACGATGTTACCCCATTGGTCAGAACCGCCCATCTGCAAGGCACAATTGTGATGTTTCCACAGGTAGTAAAAGTCGTATCCCTGCACCAATTGGTATGTAAACTCAGTAAACGACATGCCCGTATCGCCGCTGATACGGTTCTTTACCGAATCCTTGGCCATCATATAGTTTACCGTGATGTGCTTACCTACATCGCGGATAAAGTTCAGGAAAGTATAATCTTTGAACCAGTCGTAGTTATTCACCATTTGGGCGCTATTGGCACCACTGTCAAAGTCGAGGAATTTCTCCAACTGCTTTTGTATGCCCTGCAGGTTGTACTGAAGCACATCTTCTGACAACAAATTACGCTCAGCAGATTTGCCTGATGGGTCACCTACCATGCCGGTAGCGCCACCTACAAGTGCAAACGGTTTATGACCGGCACGCTGAAAATGGATCAGCGTCATGATCTGTGCCAGGCTGCCCACATGCAATGAATCAGCTGTTGGATCAAAACCAATATACCCCGAAACCATGCCTTTATTCAACAATTCTTCAGTTCCGGGCATTATATCATGCAGCATGCCGCGCCAGCGTAATTCTTCAACAAAATTCATCGTATATAATTAAAAGCTGCAAAGATAAAAGAATAGTGCAAAATCCCTTTTTTACGCTCGTTTTAAACAACAGTCAAATAATTTGCGTATCTTGAACAAATTAATTTCTCACTGTAGTGAAAGTATATGAATTTTCTGTCGCATTATTATTTCGACCGGGGAACCACGAATTGTTACCATACGCTTGGTACGGTATTGCCCGATCTTTTGAAAAATGCCGATAAGAATATCATCCTTCACCCCGAAAAACTTCACCACCCTGATAGCCAAATAAACGACATCCTTATTGGCTGGCATAAGCACCTGGAGGTAGACCGCTATTTTCATTCTTCGGAGTTTTTTATTACCCGCTCGCATGAACTAAAGGTGCTATTATTACCTGCCATTAAAGGCTCACCCGTAAAACCTTTTTTTTTAGGCCATATTGCGCTTGAATTGATATTAGACAACCTGCTTATAACTACCCAACAGGTATCAACCGATGATTTCTATGCGCTGCTTTCTGGTTGTGATAATAAGAAAACGGAAGAGTTCCTGAATTTTGCCGGATTAAAAAGCACAGAAAGGTTCTTCAACTTTTTCGAAAACTTCAAGAAAAGCCGCTACCTGGAAACTTACGTGGATACGCAGCAAATATCCTATGCCCTTAAACGTATATGTATGCGCGTTTGGAATGATCCTTTCACGCTGGAACAGGAAGGCCAGATGAATGCAGTTTTATCGGCCTACAGGGATAAGCTGCAAAGTGATTTCATGACGATATTTGATGAAATAGCATATAAGCTTAAAGGAAAAAGCTAAAGGCAGAAAGCCCATCTATATTATGTAATTAATCCAAAATCCTCGTTTTATCAATCTCGAAATTGAGTAAAATCTCGTAAAACCGCTTAAAAGCCAGCATTTAAGACTAAAAATTTTTTTATTACCCGAAAATATATCCGTACCTTTGCAGTCCCAATTATATTGGGAAAAGGAGAAAATTTATTTTGGCAAAAAAACAAGAAGCAGAAAAAGAACTCAAAGCTAAGGAAGCAGAACTCGGTGCAGTTACCGCCTCCAAGGAAAAAGAAAACATTGAATCAGAAGCTGATTCACTCTCGATCGAAGAGATCAAATCAAACATTGCATCAGCAAATGAAGATTTTGACTGGGATGCAGACGAAAAAAAATTCGGCAATTACAGCGATGCTGATCGTGAAAAACTCGAAAAAATGTATGATGGAACTTTCAGCTCTATCAACAAAGGCGAGATCATCAGCGGTACAGTTGTAAGCATCAATAGTAAAGACGTGGTATTGAACATCGGTTTTAAATCTGATGGTTTAGTATCAGTATCAGAATTCCGTGATACACCTGATCTGAAGATCGGTGACAGTGTAGAAGTTTTTGTCGAATCGCAGGAAGATGCTAACGGTCAGTTAGTACTTTCACGCAAACGCGCAAAAACCCAGAAATCAAGGGACCGAATTAACCAGGCATTGGAAAAAGACGAGATCATCACCGGTATAGTGAAGAGCAGGACCAAAGGTGGTTTGATCGTTGATATAATGGGCGTTGAAGCCTTTTTACCAGGCTCACAGATCGACATTAAACCTATAAGGGATTATGACATC
>JBQCEA010000683.1:0-7494 GCA_051960695.1 Mucilaginibacter sp.
TCGAAGAAGCTACTGTTATTCTTTTTATGGTGGATGTTACTACTGGTATTACCGACCTGGATGATGATATAGCAGCCCTGCTGCGTAAAAGCAAAAAGCCGGTATTTGTTGTGGTGAACAAGATAGATAACAATGCGCTGATACCCGAAAGCGCTGTATTTTATAGCTTTGGTTTAGGCGAGATCTACAATATCTCGTCCATGACAGGTTCTGGTACAGGCGAGTTGCTTGACGAGGTGGTGAAGCATTTTTCACCGGAGCCTGTCGAGGAAAATACATTGCCCAAATTTGCTATTGTAGGCCGACCTAATGTAGGGAAGTCATCAATCATTAACGCTTTTGTAGGGCAAGAACGGAATATTGTTACCCCCATAGCGGGTACTACACGTGATTCTATTCATATTCACTATAACCAGTATGGTCATGATTTTATGCTGATCGATACCGCGGGTTTGCGCAAGAAGACCAAGGTAAAGGAGAATATCGAATTCTACTCCGTAATGCGTACGATTAAAGCGCTTGAGGAAGCTGATGTAGTGATCCTGATGATAGACGCGGTTGAGGGCATTGAATCGCAGGATATCAATATTTTTCACCTTGCCGAGAAGAATAAAAAAGGCATAGTGATAGTGGTAAATAAATGGGACCTCATCGAAAAGAATAACAAGACTACCAAGGTATTTGAAGACCAGATACGGGATAAGATCGCACCGTTTACGGATGTGCCTATCGTATTTACTTCAGTTACCGAAAAACAAAGGGTAATGCGCGTGATTGAAACGGCAGAAAAGGTATATGAGAACCGTAGTAAGAAGATACCTACCTCAAAACTGAACGACGAGATGCTGCCGATCATCGAGAGCTTCCCGCCGCCATCATTAAAAGGTAAATACGTTAAGATCAAATACATCACCCAGATCAAAGGCACCTCACCAATGTTCGCTTTCTTCTGCAACCTGCCCCAGTACATCAAAGAACCGTACCAGCGCTTTTTGGAAAATAAGCTGCGCGAGAACTTTGACTTTACGGGTGTGCCGGTGCAGTTATTTTTCAGGCAGAAATAATCAGATGCGCAGATGTGAGGATATGCAGATGTGCGAATGAGTGATCTGCACATTTGAAATTTCACATCGCTCTGTAGCACTTATAGGTATAGCTCCGTAATATTAAGTAATTAACTTTAACTAATCTTATGAAGAAGACATACCTTATCCTGCTTGCTGCAATAATTCTGGTATCCTGTAAAAAGAACAATAACGAAAGCGGTTGCATATCGGTGGTAACCGGAATCAACGAAGTGTCAGCATCTGACCAGGCTACTATACAAACATTGTTGGATAACAATCATCTCACAGCCAACAACCAGGTATTTGTTTTTTATACTGTTGTTGAACCACCTACGGCAGGTCCCGCTGGCATAACTTACCAGACCGCCGAGTCTATACAGGTTAGGAATAACCTGCCGATCTTTATGAGCACCCTATCCTATCAATTTACAAACGGGGTTTTCAAAGAGTTGGATGGCAGGCAATATGGAAAGGTTAACCTGGATGCACGGCCATCGCTTAATTTATCTATACTAAGGCAGTTATATCTTGCAGAGATCAGCAAACAAGGTATAGCTCCCTCATTCAAAGATTCCTGCTTGGTAGCGCAGTTTGGTTATTTTAATACCCATTTTAACACCATGGATACTACAACTAATATTGTAAAAGCATGGAATGTGCATCCGGCACACTCACAGTATCCTACATGCTATATTAATGATGTTACCGAGGCTACACTTTATTACGATGATGGAATAAGGTTCCTTGACACAAAAGGGCTGAAAAAGAATTAAAATAGTTGCCCTTTTACGATTGGGTAACATTCCGTAAATTTAATTTAAACCTTATGCTATGAAAACATTTATATACCCATTGCTGGCAGCAGTGTTGATGATGGCTGCTTGTAAAAAAGAAGACACGGTGCGAAATGGATCCGGATCAATTATAAGGGCTGCCAGTTCTGCCGGTCCGGCTGGTTTTGTAAACGATTTCAACGCGCAGGATAGCACTGCGGCCATTAGCCTTATGAACAGAAACAACATCTCACTAAACGGTTTTGGGTTCTATTTTTATGAGTCATACAACGCATTGGATCAGAATAATCAAATGGGTCTTTACCAGATAGCAGAGGCAAGACAAATACGAAACGGTCTGCCTGTTTTTTTTGCTGATCTTACTTATGGATTTGAAAATGGCAAGCTAAATGGGCCACCGCCCGCACCGCAATATATTATTGGAACTATATTGCTGGACAATAAACCAAATTTAACCTTGAATGATGTAAGGAACAGCTTTATTAAAGCCGATAACGCCAGAGAAGCCAGCAAAATTTCAATAGGGGATTCTATACTGGTTGCCCAGTTAGGTTATTACGACCTTAATTTAGACCAGCCTGGCGCCACGGGAACTAATTACATAAAAGCCTGGTACGTACATACAAGATACAAGGGATGGCCGCAGGGATATATCAGGGATGATAACGGCAATGTGTTAGGGCTTACACCGCTTACACATAAAGGACCAGTTCATCCTTAAAGAAGAGATTTCTATTAATTGATCGCTTCAATAGCCTTATGCAGCGTGTTATCATCGTTGTTCATCACCCGGTAATAGGCTGTATCACCCCATTTGTAACGGGCTGCAAAGGCCTTTAGCAGCAGTTTGATATTATCTTTTGATGTCTTTACTTCTTTGGAGTCCATTTCCTTCAGGACTTTAGATGCATATATAATAAAGTCATCAAACTCATCATTGCTCACATTGTAACCCTTTAAAAAGCTATCGCTGGTAATAAACTTACTCAAATCGGGTTGCATTTTGTCGATAACGTAAGCGTTGAACACCTGCGCATCACCAAGGTCCTGTACTAATTGCGTATTACCGGTTGTATCGGCCGGAACAAACACATCAGGCATAATACCGCCGCCGCTAAATACTTTGCGGCCATTTGCGGTATGATAGGCGATAGCCTTTTTAAAACTGCTATCGCGCATATAATTCTCTTCCGAGAACAGCTCACCTTTTTGCATCCGTACTGCAACCTCGTTGCGATAACTTTCGATGCCTTCGTTATATGGTTTTTGTATCGAACGGCCTGATGGTGTATAATACCTGGCCACGGTAAGATTAACTGCCGAGCCATCATTAAAACCGAACTGTTGTTGCACCAGTCCTTTACCGAAAGATCGGCGGCCCACGATTGTGGCACGGTCAAGGTCCTGCAAGGCGCCGGACAGTATTTCACTTGCTGAAGCGGAATATTCATCTATTAATACAGCCAGTTTGCCCTGTTTAAATAAACCTGAATCTGTAGCGAAGTAATCTGTACGGGGTTCATGTATGCCTTTTGTATAAACGATGAGCTTGCCTTTGTCCAGGAATTCGCTTGCCAGCGCAGTAGCGGCACTAAGATAACCGCCGCCGTTGCCACGAAGGTCGAGCACGAGTTTTTTCATTCCTTCGGCCTGCAATTTTTTTAAGGCTTCCCTAAAATCAATATCGGTAGTTACCGCAAATTTGCTGATCTTGATATAACCTGTCTCTGGTGCAACTATATAGGAAGCATCCAAACTGCTCAGATCAACGCGGCCGCGTGTCAGGTTATATGTTTTTAAGGCACTGTTTCCTGGCCTTTCAATAACTAATGCTATCCTCGAACCTTTTTCACCACGAAATACTTTGCTTACAGCATCTGAAGTGAGATGTGTGCCTGAAAATTTTTTGCCATCCACATTAATTACCCTGTCGCCGTTTTCAATACCCGCAAGCGCTGCCGGTCCGCCGTCATATGTTTGGGTAATGATCAGCGTATCACGAAGTAATTGATATTCGATACCGATGCCGTCAAAACCGCCGTCTAAGCGCTCATTGATCGTTTCGGCTTGTTGCGGCGGGAGATAAAGGGAATGTGGGTCGAGGCTTTGCAGCATATTATTTACCGTAACGCCCTCAATGCTGTCGACATTTACGGAATCAACATAATTATGGTGAACAAGCTGTAAAACGCGGGAAATTTTGTTGTTTGAATGCAGGGACAAGCCGCCGTGAGCGTTCTCACCAAGCCACAAACCCAAAGCTACGCCGAGTAAAACCAATATCAGCGACCTGAAAATAATTAAAGCGCCCCTCTTCATCTCAATAAACAAATCTAACTAATTGATTTGATTGCAAGTAATTTAATATCAACCGTATCGTTTGCTTTTGACGATTTTTATCGAATTTTGTTATACCCAAAGCGAAAAAAAATGGAAAAAACCACCGAAAAAGATTCTAACTATACTGACCTTGAGAAAATGCCGGTGGCTGAGATATTGAGGAACATCAACCGGGAGGACCGTACAGTGCCCGATGCTGTTGAAAAAGCATTGCCTGCAATAGAAAAGCTGGTGGCAATTACATCTGAAAAAATGAAAGCCGGCGGCCGCTTATTTTATATTGGAGCAGGTACAAGCGGACGGTTGGGTGTTGTTGATGCTTCAGAGTGCCCGCCAACGTTCGGAGTGCCCTTTGATATGGTGGTTGGGATCATTGCCGGTGGCGACGGTGCTATACGCAAAGCCGTAGAGTTTGCCGAGGATGACACAGAGCAAGCCTGGAAAGACCTGCTGGAATATGATATTAATGAGAAAGATGTACTGGTAGGCATTGCTGCATCGGGCACAACGCCTTATGTTATTGGCGGATTGCGGGCAGCCAATCAGCATAATATTGCAACAGGTTGCATAGTTTGTAATACTGGTAGCCCGGTTGCGGCCGAAGCCAAATATCCGGTTGAAGTGGTAGTAGGACCTGAATTTGTAACAGGCTCGACCAGGATGAAGGCCGGAACAGCGCAGAAGCTGGTTTTGAATATGCTTTCGACAGCTGTGATGATACAATTGGGCAGGGTTAAAGGAAATAAAATGGTTGATATGCAACTTTCGAACAATAAGCTCGTTGACAGGGGTACGCATATGGTAATGAATTATACCGGGCTGACCGAAAATGAAGCTGCTGAGTTATTGTTAAAACACGGAAGTGTACGGAAAGCCGTTGAAGAATACATGCAAACCAAATAATGTGCGGAATGTAAATTAAAACGAGGGTTAGGTTATGCACGAGATAGAGCCATATTATAAGTGGAGAGATGATTATATTGCGTCGGAGGATGAACTATCGCCCTTTTATGCAACTGAATATAGCGAGTTTGAATTTGATAAGCAGGTATATAACTATTTGCTGCACCCTCAATGGGATTCGTTCGGTTCAAATACCTTATACCTGAAAGTACTGTTTGCCGATTACGACCGCGGCTACGCCATCATTGAGCTAATAGGCGAATGGAACGATGCCATCAGTAACGACATCATGCTGCTCAAACGTGAGATTATCGAACTGATGGTAGATAACGGCATTAACAAATTTGTGCTTATAGGTGAAAATGTGCTCAATTTTCACGCCTCCGACGATTGCTATTACGAGGAATGGTTTCAGGATGTAGAGGATGGATGGATTGCCGGTGTCAATTTCAGGGAACATGTGATAGATGAGTTTAAACGCAGCAATATTGATTATTACATCAATTTCGGCGGTCAGCTGGATGATATGATCTGGCGTACGCTGAAACCACTGCAATTCTTTAAAAGTGTGGAAGAACAACTGATCAAAAGGTTGACTTAGGATTAATTGTAATTGTTGAAGTAGTTGTAATGGTTGTAGTAGTTAAATAAGAAGTATAAATAATTATCTGCACATTTGCACATCTTCATATCCACACGTTGGATTTGCACATATAAGTAAATATATTCGTATATAATTTAGATAAAATCAATTTTTAAAAATGGAAAATCAAAACGCGGACTACGCTTACCAGAATGTAGTTCAGATAGATGATACCCAATCATCAAGAAAATTTTTAGCCGGCGTATTCCTTTGGATGTTTGTTGCCTTAGGAATATCGGCAGTATTCGCATATTTCTTTTCAATTCCACAATTTCTGCGCTTATTGGTAGACCCAACTACTAATCAGTTGAGCCCGCTATTTTATATAGCTATGTTTGCTCCTTTAGCATTTGTGCTGATCATGAGCTTCGGGATGAACAGGTTACCATATAGTGTACTATCCTTTTTGTTCGTACTGTATTCGGCTGTAACTGGCATTAGCTTCTCATTCATATTAATAGCTTTTACTTCTGCTTCTGTGTTAGGTGTATTTCTTACCACATCATTGGTTTTCGGCGTTATGGCTATAGCTGGGTACACAACTAAGACAGACCTGACCAAGTTTGGTTCATTAATGCTGATGGGGCTTATCGGGATCATTATTGCCAGCGTGATCAATATGTTTCTGCACAGCGAGTCTTTGGATTACATTGTAAGCTATATAGGCGTTGCTGTATTTGTAGGTTTAACAGCCTATGATGTGCAGAAACTGAAAAGAATTGGAGCTGGAATCCAATACGTAGATGCATCTGCTAAGAAAATGGCTTTAATGGGTGGCCTTACTCTTTACCTGGATTTCATTAACTTATTTATCTTCCTGATCCGTATTTTCGGCAGAAGAAGATAAGCCTGATAAAAGAATGCTTTATCAAATATCCCGGTTGTGCTGAACGGCCGGGATTTAAGGTTAAATGTGTTGTTATCGCGAACACATTAAATCTTAAATAACATAGCATAAAAAAAGCCACCTTGTTGGGTGGCTTTTCTATTTCAAATAAACGAAGATTATTTCGTTACGTACATTACTTCTTTAACTGCTTTAACAACGCGCTCGGCATTTGGCAGGTATTCCTGTATCAAAGTAGGAGCATAAGGCAACGGAACGTCACCACCCATAATACGCAGGATAGGGGCATCTAAATAATCAAATGCATCTTTCTGCACTTTGAATGCAACTTCAGTAGCGATAGAACCCAGTGGCCAGCTTTCTTCAATCAGCACCAGGCGGTTGGTTTTCTTAACCGAGTTGATCACCGTTGCATAATCGATCGGGCGTACAGTACGCAGATCGATCACTTCAGCGCTAATACCTTCTTTTTCCAGCTCGGCAGCAGCAGCATTAACTACTTTCATGATCTTACCGAAACCAACTAAAGTAACATCAGTACCTTGTTTGGTTACATTGGCTTTGCCAAGTTCAATATAATATTCACCTTCAGGCACCTCACCTTTATCACCATACATTAATTCCGATTCCATGAAGATAACCGGATCTGGATCCAATATCGAAGACTTTAACAGGCCTTTTGCATCAGCAGGATTTGATGGCACAACGACCTTTAAACCAGGACAGTTAGCATACCAGTTTTCAAAGCATTGGCTGTGCTGCGAACTTAGCATACCCGCATTACCGGTTGGGCCACGGAATACGATAGGCACTGAGAACTGGCCGCCGCTCATCGACATGATCTTGGCAGCGCCGTTGATCACCTGATCGATAGCTACCAGCGAAAAGTTAAAGGTCATG
>JBQCEA010000684.1:0-4374 GCA_051960695.1 Mucilaginibacter sp.
CTCTTATCAGGTTTTCGATCAAATCAATTTGCGCGATATTTATTCTGGCTTTGGCTGTTTCAGTATCAAACCATCCTGCTTTATCTACTTCCGGAAAGGTTTGCTTTTTGCCTGAACGAGGCGGCCACTCAATTTCAAACAGGTTGCTTTGGATAACTTCGTGATTAATGTCACCTTCCACAGCCCATGCATAAACCTTTTTACCACCTTTTTGGGTTATCGGCTCAAGCGCAATAAACTTACCATCAATTTTTTGACCGGTTTCTTCTTCAAATTCACGTTTGGCAGCAAGGAGCGGTTCTTCCTCACCTTCAATATATTCGCCTTTTGGGATAGACCAGGTGCCATCATCCTTATTGCGAAAAAAAGGGCCTCCCGGATGGATAAGAAATATCTGTAATTGACCGCCTGAAATGCGGTATAATAATATGCCTGCGCTGACTTTGGCCATAGGGTCGATTTAAAAGCAAGTTAACAAAAAGCCAAAACTATATTCGCTATTTTTGTTTTACTAAGGATTGAAAACTTATGAATGGTCACGATTGGACAAAGTTTACCCTTACAGCCGATTTCGATACTGATATGCGCAGTATATACAAAGCATGGACCACAGCTGAGGGTTTGGAAAGCTGGTTTTTGCGTAAGGCCAATTTTTACACCATTACCGGGCGCATGCGTAACCCGCAAGAGTTCATCCTGAAGGAAGATATTTACGAATGGTATTGGCATGGTTTCGATGATGGTATTGTACAAAAGGGAGAGATAATGGAAGTAAATAGTACCGATTTTTTGAAATTCTCTTTTACGGATAATACAATTGTTAGCGTTTCGCTGAGTATGAGTAATGGCCTTACTATTCTGGAACTGACGCAGGAAAATATCAAAGACCACCCCGATCCTTCGAGAAATCTGTTTGTGCAGTGCCAAACGGGCTGGACATTTTATCTCGCCAACCTGAAATCTATTGTGGAAGGTGGTATCGATCTCCGTAATAAACGGGCTGACGTCAGGACTAACTTCAAATAGTTTAGTCATCTCTGACTTTTCGATTATAAAATCAGTTGTTTTAATTGTTAGTTTTGAGCCTCAAAATTTCCCATTAGGGCAAACTATGTTTACCGGTATAATTGAAACCTTAGGAAAAGTGACCGACCTGCGTCGTGAGCAGGGTAATCTTCATATTACTGTTGAATCGTCTATGTCATCCGAACTAAAAATAGATCAGTCGGTAGCGCACAATGGCGTTTGTTTAACTGTGGTTGCATTGGCTGATGGTAAGCACACGGTAACAGCTATTGAAGAAACATTAAACAAATCAAACCTGGGCCAATTGAAAAACGGCGACCTGGTGAACCTTGAACGCTGTATGCAGATGAACGCACGGCTGGATGGCCATATTGTTCAGGGACATGTTGATCAGACGGCTGTTTGCATCGGTTTTAATGAGTTGGACGGTAGCTGGGAATATACTTTTGAATATGATGCGTCAAAAGACAACGTGACTGTGGAAAAAGGCTCGATCTGTGTAAATGGGATTAGTTTAACCGTAGTTAATTCAAAAGATAACAGCTTCTCTGTAGCTATTATACCTTACACTTTTGAGCATACCAATTTACAGCAGGTTAAGGCAGGCTCAACAGTTAACCTAGAATTTGACATTATTGGTAAATACGTAGCCAAGCTACTGAAGCGTTAACGCGACAATTGTTTCAAGCGGTCTTCACTGTATTCGATATAACTTTTTTGTCTTTCCGGCGGCCTCGCTTTCAGGTATTTTTTGTAATATTTTGCAGCAGCTTTTGGATTCTTTAGTTCCGAATCATACATATAAGCCATTGCATAGTAAGTGAGTACTGGATTCTCATCATATAATAGGCTTTTTTGATAGGCTGCTATTGCTTTTTTCAGTTGGTGTTGCTTGTCGTATGAATCCGCCATTTCACTATAGTATGAATCTACATTGGGCGATATGGCTGCATTGATGGCTTTGTTAAAATAAACTATCGCTTTTTGCTGATTGTTCAGGGCTTTATTACTCATGGCGGTATAATAATAGGATGTTTCGTTTGCAGTGCCGCTCTGCTCAAGCACCCGAAATGTGTTTATGCAACTATCATATCTTTTTACCATGTAATAGGATGTGCCCAGCATACTGATAATATCACCTGCGCCTTCTCCTTGCTTTAACAATTTATCGCATATAATAATAGTAGGTGGAAACTTCTCCAGCCTGTAATTAACTATAGCTTTATCACGAAGTAACAGCAAGTTTGATGTATCAGCATTGAGAGCTTTATCAACTATAGAGTCTGCTCCGTGATATAGTTTAAGGTTGATCAGGATGGTTGCCAGGTCCGAAGCTACGTCGGCATCCACCGGGTTAATGGTATTTGCTTTTTTAAGATAAGTAATAGCCGCAGGAACGTTTGCCATATTCTGAGATAAGTTAGCCAGCTGTTTGTATACATTAAAATTAGTGCTGTCTCGCAGAAGTATCTTTTTATAAAATATCAAAGCCCTTGCATTATTCCCCCGGCGCATATTGATTGCGCCCAGATTGTATAATATGGCCGTGTTCGTTGAATCTTTATCATAAATGCGCAAATAGTAAACTTCAGCCTCGGGTAGCCTGCCTGCCATTTGTGAGGTATAGGCTAAACTTGCCAATATTTTCGGGTCCGAAACCGGTTCTGGATAGGTCTTTTTCAAATAATCAGCGGCCTCTGCGAAACGCTGGTTTTGATAATATTCAAGTAATAAGTTGTTGTCTATTTGCTGGGCAAACGCTGTTGAAGCTAAACAAACAAGTATAGAGAAGATAAGGTAGCGTTTCATTTAACTAAGCTATTAGTTGTTTTTCAAAAAAGCAAATCTTAAACAAAAAAGGGCTTTTGCTGTTAAAAGTCTTTAGTTAAACCAAACAAAGTGTATTATGGATAAGATCAAAAAGTTTGAGCTGATGGAAAAGATCGTCCATGAGCTTGAGGATTTAAAAAATAGCCAGCAGGCGATAATACAGAAGCTAACTAAGATAGAAGTAGACAATATTGATCTTGGTGATAAGCGGTTAGAAAAGGACCTGCCGGATATGCACCAGCGTGTATCTGATAACCTCGATACAATTGCGGGTATTTTGGCGGATTTTGCTACCAAAACAGATCAATTTAACAACCAGAACAATATTGCTGCCCTGAAAGAACAGGAAGCTTTGAATAAATAAAAAAGTCCCGGAATGGGATTTTATTTTATGCTTTTTTGACGGTCATTTGTTAAGATATTGGGAAATTACTCTATACTTTTCCCTTTCATGGCACTGCTTATAGCCTGATCCATTAAACGCTCAGCAAACGGACGGGTGTATTCATTCACTTTATCTACTTTTTTCAGGATGGTGTCCTTGTCGCCGCTGGTCAGTACTTCTTTAAGCTCATTAACCAGTTTTTGAGTTTGGTTTATCTCTGCTTCGGATAAATACTCACTGTTTTTTTGCAGAAAGCGCTCCACAGTGTACACCATTTGTTCCCCTTCAGTACGTGCCTCAATTACCATGCGCTGGGCAACATCATCCTTAGCGTGGGTAATGCTATCCATCAGCATTTGTTCAACCTGGTCGTCTGTAATGCCGTATGTTGGTTTCACTTCAACTTCCTGTTTTACGCCTGAGCGCAGTTCCATAGCCTGGATCTTCAAAATGCCATCCGCATTAAGCAGGAAATTGATGTCTACTTTGGGTAAACCTGCCGGCATACCTGGTATACCTTTCAGGTCAAACTCGGCCAATTTGCGGTTCTCCCTAACCAGGTCACGCTCGCCCTGGTAAACGGCGATCTTCATATTGGCTTGCCCGTCTACAGAGGTAGTATATTGCCTGCCTGCTTTGGTAGGTACTTTCGAATTTCTCGGAATGATCACATCCATCAATCCGCCCATGGTTTCAATGCCTAACGATAATGGAGTGACATCCAACAGCAGAATATCCTTGCGGTTACCTGCCAGTATATCGGCCTGGATAGCGGCACCCAATGCAACTACCTCATCAGGGTTGAGGTTATCATGCACCTCACGACCGAAAAATTCGGCCACCGTCTTTTTAACCAGCGCTGTGCGTGTTGAACCGCCAACCTTTACCACTTCATCTATATCGTTTATGGTTAATCCGGCGTCTTTTAAAGCGTTTTGGCAGCAATCAATGGTCTGCTGCACTTTGGGCAATATCAATTCATTAAACGTATTACGGTCTATAGTGCACCAGATATCGCCTATCTTCTCATTCACCAGGCTTTGGTGGGCAAAAGCTTTTTTGGTTTCTTCTGCTTTTAAGCGAAGCTGTTGTGACAGCTCGCGGTTATTAGCTAATTCAGCTTTATATAATTG
>JBQCEA010000685.1:0-14710 GCA_051960695.1 Mucilaginibacter sp.
GTGTAAGCAAGGTACCTGCTGGTGATGGATTGAAACCCAATAATCCTCCTCTACCACCTTTGCAAGAACTACTTGAAGAAGAACCATTGGACTGGTTGCCATGGTATAGTGTTGACAAACAAATGGCCAGATTAATCAGTGCTGGCTTTCCTAAATATGTTGGCTTAGATGCTTTTTCTATCTCGAAGAATCCCGACGGAACTCATAGTGTTATGACTTCACAGGAATGGACAGGATATCGTTCAGGTTATTTTAATCCCAATAAAAGTCAAGAATTAATAAATTGTTTAAAGAGCCATTTTGAACAATACGGAGAGTCACGGTATCGAAAACTGGTCGTATTTAATAGAAAATGAACTTGCAAGTGATGAAAGACAAATAACCTTAAAATTGATACATGATGAGCTTTCCGCCAACCATGATATACCTAACATTATTTTTATTCAGAACCCTCCAAAAATTCAATAACTCGTCATCAAGGATATCCATTTTATTTATGACGAATAACGGCTTTTTTCAATAAGGCATTTCTACGCAACATTTGAGTGAACCGGAGAAATTTTTCCATATCCGGGCGGTAAATATCCCTTTTCAGGCGCTCGGTTTCATCAAGATTGATCAATTCCGGATGTTGCTTAATTTTGGGCATACACGACTATACAAATTAAATTAAACCATTGTTGATTGCTAAATTCATTTGCTGGAAACTTTTTAAGTGAGGCAGTTTCGTATTTTGTTTTCCCTTCGTCATAATCTGTCAAAGCTTGGCTTATAAAAGACATTTATCGCCATATTCACCGTATGAAAATATTAGGACTCATCGGCGGCATCAGTTGGGTGTCAACAATTGATTATTACAGGCTAATTAACCAGGGCATTAATGAAAAGCTTGGTGATCTTAACTTCGCCGAATGCATGATCTATTCTTTTAATTACCAGGATATTAAAAACAATAACGATGCTGATGACTGGGATAAAACCTTACAGATGCTTACAAAAGCGGCTTTAGGAATGAAATCGGCAGGCGCCGAGGCCATAGTGCTTTGTGCTAACACCATGCATATGATTGCCGAGCAGTTGGAACAAAACGTACAATTGCCGGTTATCCATATTGCTACAGTAACGGCACAAGCGATTAAACAAGAAGGAATAAAGAAAGTTGGTCTACTGGGAACAAAGTTTACAATGGAACAATCGTTTTTTCGAGATAAATTGACTGTTAGTGATATTGAAGTAGTTATTCCAGACGCAGAAGACCGGCAACATATTCATTATACTATTTTTGAGGAGCTGGGCCGTAATGTTATCAAGCCTGAAACTAAGGAGTTCTATCTTAAAGTAATAAATAAGCTGGTAAAGCGAGGTGCCGAAGGCATTATTTTAGGTTGCACCGAAATACCTTTACTGATCAGCCCGGCTGATACAGCTATTCCTCTGTTTGATACTACACTAATTCATTCTAAAGCTGCTGTGGAATTTGCTTTAGCATGACCGGAAGTCTGATTTTTTAAAACTAATTTTGAGTTCAATCATCATCACAAAAATCTTTAACTATGAAACCTAACATTGGCATTACCGACGCAAATCGTCAAGCCGTTTCCGAACAATTAGCCAAACTGCTTGCCGACGAATTTGTATTGTACACTAAAACCCGCAATGCGCATTGGAACGTGGAAGGACCAGATTTTCACGCAATGCACCTCTTCTTCGAGTCACAATATGAGGCCCTTGACGAAACAATGGACAGCGTGGCTGAACGTATCCGCCAGATAGGGCACTATGCTCCGGGTACGTTGAAAGGTATTCTACAACTTACGCACTTAGCCGAGTTAACCGAACGTTCAAATGACAGCCAGGGCTTTATCCGTGAACTATTGGAAGACCATGAAAGTATTATTGAGTTCGTCCGCGGTAACATTGATCCGTTTGCTGATAAATATGGCGATGCAGGTACCAGCGATTTCATCACCGGCTTAATGGAAGAACACGAAAAAATGGCCTGGATGCTACGGGCGCATTTAAAATAGTTTTAAGCTTTGAGTGGTGAGTTTTAAGAATAAAATATAAAGATTCAAAACTCATCACTCTAAACTTACTACTCAATTACCACCATTTAAGGGGGAATTGTATTTTATCGACAGAGCCGGCAACTATGTCTGGTTTAAAAGCGTAGTGGCTCAGGTCCTCCTTGCGTGAAATACCTGAAAGTACCAGAATGGTTTTATAACCCATTTGTACGCCGCCTTGTATATCGGTTTCCATTGTATCACCTACAACGGTCGTTTCCGCGGTTTCCAATCCAAGATATTTCCTGGCCAGCCGCATCATAATAGGACTGGGTTTACCTGTAACAAATGCCTTACGCCCGCTAGCCTCTTCAATCATCGCAGTAGTAGCGGCAATACCCAGGTTATTCCACCCCGGTTTTTTAGGCGAAGGGTCTCGATTGGTAGTAATAAACTTAGCGCCACCTAAGATCATATCTACAGCGCGTTGCACCATTTCAAGGGTAAAATTGCGTCCTTCGCCCAGCACTACAAATTCAGGGTCGGTATCCACCAGGGTAACACCATTCTCATGCAAGCTCGTCAGTAAGCCGCCCTCACCTAAGACATAGGCTGTGGTACCATTCGGGCTTTGATCGCCCAGGAATTTGCCGGTTGCCATGGCACTGGTATAAATATGATCTTCCGTTACTTCAATACCCAGGCGTTTCAGCTTACGCACGGCTTCCAGGCGGGTACGCTGACTGTTGTTTGTCATGAAGGTAAAGGGAACATTATCATCGAGCAGTCGTTTTATAAATTTATCAGCGCCTTCTATCAGCGTTTCGCCGCTGTAAATAACGCCGTCCATGTCTATCAATAGTCCGTGTTTCATAGTATTTAGTTTGGTCACCGGCTAATTAGTCCGGTCTACTATCTCAAAAATACTAAAAGTGGCATCGAATGGAAAATATTACTATCAACAATTCGATATTTTATCCAATGCATTAATAAAAACATAAATAAATTAAACTTATGTTAATAAAATAACAACTGTTACAATAATTATTCAACGTTGATACCTCATCCTTTGCAAGCCCGGAATTTTATATACTTTTAACTCACAATGGAAGCAAAAAACAATAAACGCACCATCCGGGCATGGGCTTTTTTTGATTGGGCCAATTCGGCTTATAACCTGGTTATCACATCAACCATTTTCCCGGCTTATTATGTAGCCATTACCAATAATGATAAAACCGCTAACCACGTCACTTTTTTGGGCCATAGTTTTGTAAATACAGCTTTATCAGACTATACCTTGGCAGCGGCATATTTGGTTATTGCGTTACTATTACCCATACTTACTTCAATAGCTGACTACCGTGGTAACAAAAGGATATTCATGCAGTTTTTCACCTGGATGGGCGCTGCATCCTGCGGAATGTTGTATTTCTTTAAGCTGGACACACTGCAAATCAGCATGATATTTTTTGGTTTAGCTGCAATAGGATACTGCGGCGGTTTTGTGTTCTACAATTCATACTTGCCCGAAATTGCTACCCTGGATATGCAGGACAGGGTGAGTGCAAAAGGTTTCACCTACGGTTATATCGGCAGTGTGATACTGCAATTGATCTGTTTTGCTTTTGTGTTGAAGCCCGAATGGTTCGGTATTGTTGATAAATCCTTCCCGGCAAGATTATCATTCCTATTGGTTGGTATTTGGTGGATAGGCTTTGCTTATATCCCTTTTAGTGTATTGCCTAAAGGCAGTCCTAACGCACAGAGCCATCATAAAAACCTGATTAAAGGCGGCTTTATCGAACTGGGAAAAGTATGGCAGCAGGTAAAAAATATGCCTGTGTTAAAGCGTTATCTGCCGGCATTTTTTTTCTATTCAATGGGCGTGCAAACTATTATGCTGGTAGCAACGAGTTTTGGGGCGAAGGAACTGAAAATGCCAACAAGCTCACTCATCGCGATCATCCTTATCATTCAGTTGGTGGCTATCGGTGGTGCTACATTGATGTCGAGATTATCTGACCGTTGTGGCAATATCAAGGTATTGGCATGGGTGGTAGTGATATGGATAGTAGTGTGCTTATCCGCTTATTTTACTACTAATGCTACCCAGTTTTATATTTTGGCAATAGTAGTAGGCTTGGTGATGGGTGGTATACAATCATTGTCACGTTCTACTTATTCCAAATTGATTCCACAAGACATTACTGACTCGGCTTCGTTCTTCAGTTTTTATGATGTGACAGAAAAAATAGCCATCGTAGGAGGGATGTTCAGCTTCGGACTCGTTGATGATATTACCAATAGTATGCGTAATTCGGCGTTGGTACTCTGCATTTATTTTATAGCAGGATTAATATTACTGCTTTCTCTATTGGCTTACCAGCGAAAAGTCAGAACGGCAATACCTGTAAAAGCTGTGGTTCAGGATTAATTTACAAACCGGATAAATTGTAATATTTTAGCGGCCGTGAAAGCTAAAAACGATAAAAAAACGATTTGGGCGTGGTGTATGTTCGATTGGGCCAACCAATCATACAATATGGTTATTACCAGTACTATTTTCCCTGCCTATTACGTAGGCGTTACAGCCAATACTGCTTACGGAAAAAACACCGTTAACTTTTTCGGGCACAAATTTATAAACACGGTATTGCAGAATTACGTACTCAGCTTTTCTTACCTTCTTATCGTTCTAACTCTGCCTATCCTTACTTCCCTTGCTGATTACAGGGGTGCCAAAAAATCGTACCTGCAAATGTTTACATGGGTAGGCAGTTTAGCTTGCGCCGGGTTGTTTTTACTGAAGGAAGGCGGTCCTATTGAATTTCCGATGATCTGTTTCGGGCTGGCTACGATAGGTTATTGCGGAGGTTTTGTTTTTTATAATTCATATCTGCCACAGATAGCGACTTTTGATAAACAGAATGATGTAAGTGCAAAGGGCTTTATTTATGGATTTGCAGGCAGTATTGTTGTACAGGTTGTTTGTCTGATAGCTGTACTGTTTCACCAATCTTTTGGTATTACTGAGGATATGGGCGCCCGTATCTCTTTCATTATAGTATGTGTTTGGTGGATCGGCTTTGCTATTATCCCTTTCAAGATATTACCAAAAGGTGAGCCAAATGCCGGATCACACAAGTTTAATGTGTGGACAGGCGGGTTTAAAGAATTGGCCAAGGTGTTCCACAATGTTAAAAATATGCCTTTGGTGAGAAAGTTTTTGCCTGCCTTTTTCTTCTACTCAGTTGGTGTGCAAACAATTATGCTGGTAGCTGCTGAATTTGCTGCTAAGGAGCTGCACATGAAGGACGACGACCTGATCACCATTATCCTCATCATCCAGGTTGTAGCTATTTTGGGTGCATGGCTTACCTCAATTGCATCCAATAAATACGGCAATACAAGGGCATTGATCGTACTGGTAATCTTTTGGACAATTACCTGTCTTTGTGTTTATTATATCACTAACAACATGCAATTCTATATAGCTGCATTTGCCGTAGGCTTAGTGATGGGTGGGGTACAATCGCTTTCTCGTTCTACTTATGCTAAACTGTTACCATCGGATATACCGGACACAGCTTCTTATTTCAGCTTTTATGATGCTACCGAAAAGCTCTCTATAGTAGTAGGGATGGGAACTTTCGGAGCCGTAGAAGCCTGGACACATGAAATGCGCGATTCAGCATTGGTACTTGACGGATTCTTTTTCATCGGTGTGATATTGTTACTGGCATTGCATTTTGCTGAAAAGAAAAGTACAAAGCTGGCACCGGTAGCGCTGGAAGCTTAATAGAGCAGAAACGAATTTAATGATCGTCAACTTTGTGCTGCACAGGGGGAACGGTTTGCAGGTATGCATAAATGGCATCAGCTTGCCCGTCAGTCAGATGGGTGAATTTCGGCATTGGCGGATGCAATTGTCCTCTCGGTGCAATACCTTCCCGTACTGCTTTTCTGAAATCGTCCCGGCTATACTTACCAATACCCGTTTCTTTATCAGGTGTAAGATTGGAAGCATAAACCTTCATACCGGCAGGATCTTTGAACTTATATCCACCAGCCAAATATCCTTTAGATTGCTCGGGATGAAGATAATTTAGCGAGGTTAAACTTTTTGAATGGCAATGGTAACATCCGATAATATCAATCAGGTAACGACCGGTTGCAACAGCGTCGCTTTCAGCCGGTCTTTTTACACCGATCCGGTAAGCTACCGGTTTGCCAGTCGCGCTCATAGCAATTTTGCCTATCGGATTTAAATGTGTTTTGCCAACCGTTGTGTCAGCAGCAGCAACAGCAGGATCATCTGAACGCAGATAAACAATAATGTCATTAGTATCATTATCAGACAAATTTGGCCGTAGCATATAGGATAAAAAACGTCCGTCTTTAGCTATTCCGGTTTTAAGCAGGTATTGCAATTCGGCATCAGTATAATGCGGTGGCAATCCATTTGATTTTGAATTAGTGAGATTTGCTGAATATACTTTGCCCAGGAGGGACGGTATTTCGTGCATTTGCATACCGATAAATTTACCAGCATCTTTATTATAATGGCACTGTCCGCAAATATTGTAAGTAAGATTTTTGCCGCGCTCAAATGCCTCACTTGAGCGCGAAGCTGTGAAAGTTGCCTTCGTGGTATTAAAATGGCTGGTACAGGCAACAATAACTATCGCTGCGAGTAAGCATCCTGGTACAGCAAACTTCAAAACGTTGTGCATGTCAGTGTATGAGTTTATCCTAAAACACTCATTTACAGACAAATGTTTTACAACATCAATTCAAATTGAAAAATAATTTTCAGTAAAATTTGAGGCTTGCAATCCACAATTCGCAACTTTTTGCCAAATTAGCACCGGATGAAGATCGACCTGTTTATACCCTGCTTTATTGACCAGCTTTTTCCTGAAACAGCCTGGAATACCGTTAAGATTTTAGAAAAAGCAGGGTGTACTGTAAGTTATAATCCTGAACAAACTTGCTGTGGTCAACCAGCATTTAACGCCGGTTTTTGGGATGATGCCAAAGAAGTAGGTACCAAGTTTCTGAAGAGCTTCCCTGAGGATAGTGTTATCATTACGCCGTCAGCCTCATGTACCGGTATGGTAAAAAATTATTACAACGATCTTTTTACCAATACCATGCTGCATAATAAGTGCCGCGCGATACAGGGCAATATTTATGAACTATCTGACTTCCTGATCAATATCCTCCAATTTGATTATTTCGGTGCTGAGCTGGACGGCAGAGCAGTGTACCATGATAGTTGCGCCGGTTTGCGCGAATGCCATATTAAAGCTGAACCACGTCAATTACTGAGCAAAGTGCATGGCCTGGAACTGGTAGATCTAAAAGATGGCGAGACTTGCTGCGGCTTTGGCGGCACATTTGCCGTAAAGTTTCATGCTATATCAACAGCCATGGCGCAGCAAAAGGTGGATAACGCGCTGGACACAGGGGCAGAGTATATTATCTCGACCGATGCGTCCTGTCTGATGCACCTGCAGGGATATATCGATAAAAACAGCCTTCCGATACAAACAATGCACCTTGCCGATGTGCTGGCCCAGGGATGGGGAAATGTTTAATATTTACTTTTAGAATACGTTATTGGCAGATATTTTGCTCTACCATCTATATGAAATTAGGTGGAAAAATGAAGAAATACAGCAATGGCGATCATGACACTGGTGTAGTCGCTTATTGCTATGATAAGAATAGCATAATCTTGCTATTCAAAAAAGGATGGTATTATCTTTATGATAACAAAAAACCAGGTATTAAGCATGTTAGGAATATGATTACACGTGCCGTTCAAGGCAAAGAATTAACTACTTATATAAACCAGAATGTTGGTGATAATTATCGGGAGAGGTGGCAAGAGTGAACATTAATTCTTCTCTCTAAGCTCAGCCAATGAATAAAAACTGCCGCGCCAGTAAATGCCTCCTTGGCGAATATTGACAATTGCTGCACGCAAAAATGAGTACGCCATAAAAAATCCGGAAAAAGGGATCATAAATGCATACCACCATTTATTGGGAAATACCAATATCATATAAGCCAAACTCGATAGCAGCACACCACATGCCAGCAGGCGTATCGGTTCGGAGCCAAAAACGAACATCAATGGCATGGGTAAGGCCACAGATAAAAGCATTAAAATAACATCAAAAATTGTTCTGGCAAACTTATATTCAGCTGTTGAAAACGAGTTTTTGAGCAGACCATTACAGAACTGCGAAAGGTTTTTATACCATTCCAGGCAAACATAATCTTTGCCTGTTAATACATCCTGGCGCAAACCGGCCAGCTTTATCTGCTGTCCCAACTGCAGATCGTCATCAGGCCTCAATTTGATACAGACATGTGTGCCTATCTTTTCGTAAGCATCACGCCGCACAAGATTGAAGGCACCTACACCAACATAGCCTTTTGATCTCGGGTTGCGGGCATTCCACGGCTTTAGGTGGATCATCAGCATAATGGAGAATGTGGCAAAAACGCTATTTAATATTGCCGAGCGGGATACCACATGTGGCAAAACAGCAAGATGATCCAAACGCTGCGAAACTGCATAACTCATCGCTTTGCTTAGTGCATCCGGGTGAAATTCAATATCTGCATCGGTAAATAACATCCATTCTTCCTTACTGTTCAAATAACCTTGATATAAGGCATTATTTTTCCCAAGCCAGCCATCAGGTAAAGATATAAGGGTTACGATCCGGATTCGCGGATATTGGATCTTTAAATTATCCAGTATCTCTGCTGTGCGGTCGGTAGAACGATCATTTACTACAACGATCCTGTAATTATCATACCGTAAATTGCATACACTTTTTAAGGCTTTCTCCAGATCTTCTTCTTCATTTCGTACGGCTACTATTATGGCCAAAGGTGGTTGCTCTTTTAGTACAGGCTGTGCCTCAATAGATTGTATTTTATAATACCCGGCAAGCAAGTATATATTAAGAGCAATGGTTATAATACCTATAGCCAGGCAATAACAGAAGAATATCATTGTGATCAGATTTGCAGTAAAGCTAAAAAATATTAGCTCTGCGGCGGGTTCAGTCGA
Source organism: Mucilaginibacter sp. (assembly GCA_051960695.1). Taxonomy (GTDB): domain Bacteria; phylum Bacteroidota; class Bacteroidia; order Sphingobacteriales; family Sphingobacteriaceae; genus Mucilaginibacter. The sequence goes on from JBQCEA010000685.1 coordinate 9,103, forward strand.
TTAAAAACTGCTTTTAACTCTTCGGCGCCAACTTTTGCCCGTTCCTCGCTGAAACCAAAAGCTATCTCAGTTTTACCTTCCTTCAATTGCTCAAATACCGATTGAATGAAATCACTTACCGGAGGTGCATGGTCATGCAACCCTTTGCCGCCAAGATCGGTATTTAAAGCAGGAGGTATTAACTCTATCACTTCAATACCTTTTGATTTTAATAAGTATCGTGACGATTGTGTAAACGAGTGAAAGAATGCCTTGGTAGCAGAGTATACCGGAACCTTAGCAAAAGGCACATAAGATAAGCCTGAGGTAACATTGATCAGCGTTTTCAACGACGGCAACTGTAAAAACAGCGAAGTAAGATGCAATGGTGCCTCAATATTAGTCACGATCTCATTTTTTGCCCGTTCAAAAAAATCCGGACCATCAATAGGCATCCATTGTTGGATACCTGCATTATTTACCAGCACGTTTGTATCGCTATGTTCTTTAGATACCCAGTCGAACAAAGCAATGCGTTCACTTTCTACAGAAAGATCACAGACCTTTGTTATCATCGATGGATATTTATTAGAAGTCTCTTTCAAAACCTGTTCGCGCCTGCCGCAAACGATGACAGTATTTCCTTCCTGTATAAATCTTTCTGTTAGCCCCAGACCAATTCCGCTTGCGCCGCCTGTTATTAATATTTTGTTGCCAGATAATTGCATGTGAGTTGTTTTGTAGTTACAAGATACAGCGAAAATAGTCGGCTTGTTTGAAAATCCGGTCGTTGATTTGTCAAAACGAGTTCTCGAATGTAAGATTTAACAATTTCAAAACCGTATTGTCACCTCGGCTATTTATTATTCAACATCAAAGTATTTTTCATGAAATCATACTCATTACAAGGCCAGGCCGCGCTTGTTACCGGTTCTGACAGCGGCATAGGCAAAGGCGTAGCATTAGAATTAGCAAAGGCAGGCGCAAAAGTCGTTATCAATTATGCGCATAACCAAAACGCAGCAAATGAAGTGGTTAACCAAATTATTTCTGAGGGCGGCGAAGCTTTCGCACAACAAGCTGACGTAAGCCATGAAGGCGATGTTCAAATTATGTTCGCCGAAATGTTTAAGCGTTACGGCACTATCGATATACTGGTAAACAATGCCGGCTTACAGAAAGACTCGAAATTTGTGGATATGACGCTTGATCAATGGCAAACCGTGATCAATATTAACCTTACCGGACAATTCCTTTGTTCGCGCGAAGCGGCCAAAGAGTTTATTCGTCGCGGAGTAGCGCAAGGGAGGAGTAAAGCGGCAGGTAAGATCATTTGTATGAGCAGTGTTCACGAAGTAATTCCCTGGGCTGGGCACGTAAATTATGCCGCCAGCAAAGGCGGTATAATGATGCTGATGAAAAGCATGGCACAAGAACTGGCGCCATATAAGATCAGGGTAATGAGCATTGGTCCGGGTGCTATTGAAACCCATATTAACCAATCGGCTTGGGACACACCCGAAGCACTGAATAAACTTTTAACCCTTATCCCATACCAAAGACCGGGTATGCCTGACGACATTGGAAAGCTTGCAGCATGGCTTGCATCAGACGAAGCTGATTATATAACCGGCACCACCATATTTATAGATGGAGGAATGACCCTTTATCCCGGATTTGCAGACAATGGATAAGTGCTTTCATAATTTATTTTGGTTCGTAAATCCCTATTTGTCATATAAATGTAAGTGTTTTGTTAAGATAAAATACTTAGTGTTAAGTTTACACTAACAAAAGGCTTTTTGATTAATAGATTTCCAAAAACAAGCCTAAATTCCGCTTCTATTTTATAAAAAATAAAAAACAGCTTGTACGTTTATTAAAATATCATAAAAATCGTCTTAAATTTTACAAATACGCAAACCCGATGTACTTTTGTTGCGGATTTAAAATTTAAGACAATGAAAAAATTATTTATAACTGCTGCAATCGCTACTCTGTTTAGCGCAAGCGTTTTCGCTGATGGTTCAAAAAAAGCTAACGCTACAGTAAACGTTTCTTCTACTGTTTTAGCTCAGTTTGATGCTGACTTCGTAAATGCTCAAAACATTACCTGGACTGTTGACAGAGATTTCCAAAAGGCACAATTTGTACAGGATGGTGTTCAAAAAACTGCTTTCTACAACCTGCAAGGTGATTTCGTAGCCTTAACCCAGGATGTTGATGCTAACGCAGTTCCTGCAAAAACTCAGGCTGCTATCGCTAAACAGTATCCTGGCTACAAAGTAAACGAAGTAATCGTTGTTCAAAATAACACTAATGTTAACCCTGATGCTGATGAAACAGCTTACTTTGTTGACCTGAAAAGCGATACCAAAGAGGTACTGGTTAAAATTGCTGACGATGCAATCGTTGATTTCTACAAAGAAGTAAAATAAATATTGAGTTAATTCTTTTCCAGGCCATTCTGTTTATGCAGAGTGGCCTTTTTATTTAAAACAAAACCGGCATTTCGGCATTATTTAGGGTATGCCGAAAACAATTATCGTATCTAACCGTCTCCCGGTAAAACTTACAGAAAATAACGATGGGGAATACCGTTTATCGCCAAGTGAAGGTGGATTAGCAACCGGTTTGGGTTCTATTTACAAAAAGGGAGATAACATTTGGATAGGCTGGCCGGGGCAGGAGATAACCAGTGATGATAAAAAAGAAAAAATAACATCAGAGCTAAAAAAACAAAGTCTTATTCCTGTCTTTTTAACGCAGGAAGAAATAGCTGAATTTTACGAAGGCTTTTCAAATGATGTATTGTGGCCGGTATTTCACTATTATGCCTCTACCTATGCCAATTATAAACAATCCAACTGGCAGTTCTACCAAAACGTAAACAAGAAATTCAGGGATACCGTACTGCAATATGCCGAACCAGGCGATACTATTTGGGTGCATGACTACCAGTTGTTGCTGCTGCCTAACCTTATCCGTAAAGAAATGCCGGATGTTTCCGTTGGCTTTTTTCTTCATATTCCCTTCCCATCATACGAAATGTTCAGACTTATACCCTGGCGAGCGGAGTTGCTTGAGGGCGTATTGGGATCGGACATGATCGGTTTCCATACATTTGATGATGTACGTCACTTTGTGAACACGGCAACCCGCATTTTGCCGGTAACATCTTCAGCCAACATTATTAATGAAGGCGATAGGACCATTGTTATTGAAGCTTTCCCGATAGGTATTGATGATAAAAAATATGCCAACTTACCTAAAGAACCAGAAGTGAAGAAGGATATCGAAAGAGTAAGGGATACTTTTAAAAATACCAAGCTTGTTTTGTCGATTGATAGACTTGACTACAGCAAAGGTATACTGCAACGCTTACAAGCTTTTGAATATATGCTTGAGCATTATCCGGAAGCCAAAGAAAAGATCACTTTCTATATGATAGTAGTCCCTTCGCGTGATACTGTGCCGCAATATGCCCATCTGCATGAGCAGATAGATAAACAAGTAGGCAATATCAATGCACTTCACCGTACTATGGAATGGACGCCGATACATTATTTCTACCGTTCATTCCCTATTGAAATGCTATCGGCCTTATATTACTCTTCTGACGTATGCCTGGTTACGCCTATGCGTGACGGAATGAACCTGGTGAGCAAAGAATATATAGCCAGCCGCATTAATAATGATGGCGTTTTGATACTGAGCGAAATGGCGGGTGCATCCAAAGAGTTAATAGATGCGTTGATAGTAAACCCTAACAACACAGAAGAAGTTGCCAAAACAATCATTAAGGCCGCTTATATGCCCTTAGAAGAGCAACAAAGACGTATGATATCTATGCGGCAAATGGTATCTAAGTTCAATATCAAACACTGGGTAAAGATTTTTATGGATAAGCTTAATGAAGTAAAACAACTACAGCGATCTATGCTCACACGCTATATCGGTTCGGGTACCGAGCAATCTATAATCCATCGCTATGTAAAAACCAATAAGCGTATCATATTTCTTGATTATGATGGCACATTAGTGGACTTTAAGCCCAACATTGAGCAGGCGAGCCCGGATGAAGAACTACACACCATATTAACACAGCTTACGGACGATCCCTCGAATCATGTTGTGCTGATCAGCGGACGCAAACATGATAATTTAAGCTCATGGTTTAATAACTTTAACATTGACCTGATAGCAGAACATGGAGCCTGGTCAAAAAAACGTGGCGGAAGCTGGCATAAGATATCAGGCTTATCATCGCAATGGAAACATGATATCAGTCAGATACTTGAAACTTATGTAGATCGTACGCCGGGATCGTTTATAGAAGAAAAGACCTACTCACTTGCATGGCATTATAGAAAAGCGCAAAAAGGTTTAGGTGAACTAAGGGCAGGGGAGCTGATGAATAATCTGAAATACCTGGCTAATGACAAAGGATTGCAGCTTTTGCCTGGTGATAAAGTTGTCGAGATAAAAAACGTAGAGGTGAACAAAGGCAAAGCGGCCCTGACCATTGTAGATAATGGCCATTATGATTTTATAATGGCTTTAGGCGATGATTATACCGACGAAGATATATTTAAGGCATTACCTGATAGCGCAATCACCATTAAAATAGGCAACAATGTATCTGCAGCAAAATTCTACCTGCGTACACCCAATGAGGCCCGCCGTTTATTAAAAAACTTAACTGAAAGCACAACTGTAAAAAGTCACTAATCCATAGTCCTAAGTCATAACACATTTGACTTAAGGCTTAGGACTTGGAACTATAAAAATATCGGCTTGTCCAGCTTCATAGCTATACGGTATGCTGCATTCATTAACCCTACATGACTGTATGCCTGCGGAAAGTTCCCCCATTGGCTGCCATCTTGCTCATCAACATCCTCACTGAATAATAGCAGGTGGTTAGAAAATTGAAGAAGATTTTCAAACTCCCTTAAGGCATCATCTATCCGGCCTACGGCCGCCAACGCTTCAACATACCAAAAGGCACAGATGAGGAATGTAGCTTTGGGTTTTCCAAAATCATCTTTATACAAATAGCGGTAGAAGAGACCTTTTTCGGCTTTCAGCTCCTTTTCCAGTGCAGCTAAATGGTCCTTGGCACGTTTGGATGCAGGATCGAGATAATTCATCATGATCAATTGCAAGGTACTGGCATCAAGGTTGGGGCTATTTGCTGTATTGGTATAAACTTTACGTTTGGGATCATAACAACTTTCGATATGATTAGCCGCCTTTCTTTTTAATACCCTTGCCCGTTTGGCAAGCGCGCTATTCTGAATAGTAAGTGCCATTTTCTCAGCTGAAGCCGCACCTGCCCATTGAAATAGATTGCTGTAACAGTGTATGTTAGCCATATTGCGAAATTCCCATATACCGGCATCTTTTTCATCAATGGTTTTTTCAATTTTATCTAACAAAAAATTGATCCATTTTGCCGAATCTTTACGTTCGGAAAATATAAAGCGATGATCGGTATATAAAGGCAGGAGCGATATCATCACCTGTCCGTAAATATCGTTTTGTATGTGCTCATAAGCCTGGTTGCCTATACGCACCGGTTTATTGCCCATGTAACCGTCCAAATCATTCAAAATGGTTTCTGTTA